>JAFIHR010000041.1 GCA_017849325.1 Xanthobacter autotrophicus
CCCGGACCCACCGCGATCACCTCGCCCTCCTGGGGCTTTTCCTTCGCGGTGTCGGGGATGATGATGCCGCCGGCGGTCTTCTGCTCGGCTTCAATGCGCTTCACGACAACGCGGTCGTGCAGGGGGCGGAAACCCATCGGGAAACCTCCGATCCTCTTGGTTTCAAAGGGGGCGCCGGGCGTTTCCACCCGGCTCGGAAGGCGATCTATGATGCGCTTCGGAGCCGCGCAAGGGGGCCGGGGCAATTTTTTGGCACTCACCGTGCTGGACTGCTAACACCTCCGGCATGCCCGCACCGCGACCTTGCGCCTCCATCCGCCGCCGGCGCGGGGCCGCAGTGTCGCCAGCCGGACCCTATCGCTCCGCCCCCCTGCCGCGCGGTCGACCCGGCTGTCAGCAGAGCCGGCGCACCGCTGCTAGTGACTTGTTTTTAAACATTTAATTCAAAATTACGTCTTGCCGCACCCTGCCCCTGCGCCGACTATCTTTCGCAAGGACACATCGTGACCGAAAGGAGCCGACCATGGCAGGCGGGCGCGTTTCCCATGATTTCGAAAAGCAGATTGCAGGATACGGATTGGCGACGGCGGAAATCCTTTATCGCATTCCCGATCACCCGGCCCTGCTACAGAGCTTCATCTGGCAGAATTACGATCTTTGCCCGCGCTTTCCCGAGCTGAACCGCTTCCTCGCCTTCTGGCAGCGCGAGATCGAGGGGCGGCTGCATCAGGTGACCGTGGCCCACTGCGAGCTGATCAAGCCGGCGGAACTGCGCGCGGTGGACGGCCTGTTCGTGCTGCATTGAGGCGCGGGCGGCACCGGGCGGGCGCGCGTCAGGGGGTGCGGCGGTATCGCCATCCCATGCCCTGACGCCGCCGCTTTCCAAGTGCTAAAAGGGCGCGGTCACCAACGAGGCTGTCGTGGATCACCGCACCCCCAGAACGTCCGAGCTGCTCGCCGCCGTCCTCGCCGCCCAGGAGAGCGACAAGGTGGCGGTCGGCGATCTGGTCAATGCGCTGCGCAACCGCGCGTTCGGCATCCTGTTCCTGATCTTCGGCATTCCCAACTGCATCCCCATGCCGCCCGGCATCCCGGTGATCTGCGGCATCGTGCTCGCCCTCATCGGCGCGCAGATGGTGATCGGCCGGCAGGAATTGTGGCTGCCCGAATGGCTGTCCAAGCGCACCTTCTCGCGCTCCATCCTGGAGACGGTGGTGACGCGCTCCCTGCCCTACATCAAACGGTTCGAGACCTATTCCAGCCCGCGCTACCAGCAGTTCGCCGGCCCCACGGCACGCCGCGCGGTGGGCGCGACCGTGGTGCTGCTCGGCTTCATCCTGCTGCTGCCGATCCCGTTCCTGGGCAACCTGCCGCCGGGGTTCGCGGTGTGCATCTTCGGCCTCGGCCTGGTGGAGCGCGACGGGCTGGTCATCCTCGCCGGCTTCGGCGCCACCCTGCTCGGCATCGTCATCACCGGGCTCATGACCTGGGCGATCTGGCAGGGCGCCGTCGCCATCTTCTGATTCCCGGCCAAGGTCGCTGCCCGTCTTTTGGGCGCCCTCCGCTCCTGTGAGGGCGCGCCGCCCATCCGGCCGGCAACCGCCGCGCAAGGCATGCATGGCCGCCGGCAATGCTGCCAAGCTTGGCATTTTTCTTGCTCTGAAAAGGCGCAATCATCTCTCCGCGTGTCGCGATGGCGACGCGCCCCTTTGTCATTGACCCCAATCAACACCAATTTCAGGGAATGTTTTCATGACCGATATGGCCGAGCTGCAGAAGCGCAAGATGCCCCTCAACTTGGCGATCGTGCATGTGGATCCCGACGCCTTCATCGCCAATTACATGGGCTGGCTCGAGATCACCTCCTTCATCATGGCCCAGCGCCTGGGCGAGGCACAGGTGCCGGCGGACGGCATCACCCCCAAGCTCACCCCCGAGCAGCTCAAGGGCGGCAAAACCCACGACGTGGGCAACGACGCCATGTTCGCCTTCTGCATGACCGCCTCGCTCAAGGGCGACAAGGCGGCGGTGGACAAGGTGGAGGAGGCGTTCGTCGCCAGCATGGGCAAGGAATTCCCGGGCAACGTTGCGCTCTGGCATTTCCGCACCAACATCGAGACGCCGATCACCATCGACGACTTCGTCGGCCAGGCTGGCAAGAAGATGCTGCTGGGCGACATCCCCCCGCCCCCGCTGCGCTCCAAGGAGAACTGGTCGACGGGCCTGCGCTTCTTCGAGAAGGCGCGCAATTCCAACTTCGTGCACGAGATCATGTACCCGCTGGCCCTGTGGCACCGCGCCAAGTGGAACGAAACCCTGGAGAAGGGCGTCGCCTTCATGAAGCACATCGAGGACACCGTGCCGGTGCTGCGCGAGACCCTCGAAGACCCCAAGAACGATCAGGCCTTCATCGCCAACGTCCTGCTGCGCAACGCGTTCGGCGTGGATATGGAGCTGACCGACGAATACGAGGGCTTCCTGCGCTCGCTGGCGCGGCGCTGAGGCGGGCCACGTCCGGTCGATCCCCCGGGATGGCCGGCGCGCGGGCGATGCGAGCGTGGGGTAAAATGCGCCCGCATCCTTGATACGGGACGCAATCGCCGCTCAGATGGGTATAAGCGTGCGGTGCCCCTTGCCGGGGTGCCGCGCCGCCGTGCCCTCGACCCGGAACCCGCCCTTGCCCAAGCGCCCCACCTCCTCGCGTCCCACCCGGTCGGCTGACCGGCCGCCGAAGGCTCGCGCCGGGCGCACCCGCTCGGCCCGCAAGGCCGCGGCGGCGGAGCATGCGGAGGCGGCCCTCGTCGTCGCCCCCCGTGCCACCGGGGAGATGCCGTCCAAGCAGGAGATCCTGGCCTACATCGCCTCCCACGGCGGCAATGTGGGCAAGCGCGAGATCGCCCGCGCCTACGGCCTCAGCGCCGCGCAGAAGCTGGAGCTGAAGGCGCTGCTCGCCGACCTCGCCGACGAGGGCGTGGTGGATCGCCGGCGCCGCCGCCTGCATGTGCCCGGCGCCCTGCCCGGCGTCGTGCTCGCCGACGTGGTGAGCCGCGACAGCGACGGCGACCTCATCGCCCTTCCGGTGGAATGGGACACCGAGGCCCACGGCGAGGCGCCCCCGATCATCGTGCAGGTGCCGCGCGCGGCGAAGGGCCCCGCCCCCGGCATCTCCGACCGGGTGCTGCTGCGCATCGTCGAAGGCTCCATCGCCGCCAACATCCCCCACGTCGGGCGCGTGGTGAAGGTGCTGGAGAAGGCGAGGAAGCAGACTCTGGGCATCTACCGCGCCCTGCCCCAGGGCGGCGGGCGCATCCTGCCCATCGACAAGAAGTCGCTTGGCCGCGAGCTGCAGGTGCCCCCCGGCGGCGAGCATGAAGCCGAGGACGGCGATCTCGTCTCCGTCGAGCTGCTGCGCCAGCGCGTGTTCGGCCTGCCGCTGGCGCGGGTGAAGGACGTGCTGGGCTCGCTGAAGAGCGAGAAGGCGGTGAGCCTCATCGCCCTGCATGCCCACGGCATCCCCCACACCTTCCCGCAGGCGGTGCTGAGCGAGGCCGAGGCGGCCAAGAAGGTGACGGTGCGCGGCCGCGAGGACTGGCGCAAGCTCCCCCTCGTCACCATCGACCCGCCCGACGCCAAGGACCATGACGACGCGGTGCACGCCATCGCCGACGAGGACCCGGCCAATGAGGGCGGCTATATCGTCACGGTGGCCATCGCCGACGTGGCGGCTTATGTGCGCCCCGGCTCGGCGCTGGACCGGGAAGCGCTGCTGCGCGGCAATTCGGTCTATTTCCCCGACCGGGTGGTGCCCATGCTGCCCGAGCGCATTTCCAACGATCTCTGCTCGCTGCGCCCGAAGGAGGACCGCCCG
>JAFIHR010000303.1 GCA_017849325.1 Xanthobacter autotrophicus
GCAGGCGACGCCCTTCGACGGCATCGTCAACGTGTTCAACGCCCTGCTCACCGGGCCGGCGCTGGCGTTCGCCGAGGACGTCCGCGCCGAGCTCGCCCGCGAGCCGGCCGACCTCGTGGTCGCCAACGAGATGCTGTTCGGGGTCCATGCGGGCTGCGAGTCGCTGGGCCAGAAGCTGGCGCTGCTGGCGGTGAACATCCATCTGTTCCCGCCGGAGGGCGTGCCGCCCCTGGGACCGGGCCTCCACCCCGCCCGCACGGCGGAGGAGAAGGCCGAGCACGAGGCGCTGCGCGCCAGCCTGCGCGAGGCGCTCGACGGCGCCGGCCTGCCCGCCCTGAACTGGGCCGGCGCCGCGCTCGGCCTGGATCCCATCGAGACGCTGGAGCACCAGTATCGCCACGCGACGGCGATGATGCTCGCCACCAGCCGGGCGTTCGACTTCGCGCCCGATCCCGTTCCGGCCGGGCTGCATTGCGTGGGCCCGGTGCTCGCCGAGCCGAAATGGGCGGCGCCCTGGGCCACGCCCTTCGCCGCGGACGACGACCGGCCCCTCGCCCTCGTCTCCTTCTCGACCACGTTCCAGAACCATGCCGGCGATCTGCAGCGGGTGATCGACGCCATGGCCGACCTGCCCATGCGGGCGGTGGTGACCCTCGGCGGCTCGATCCGGGCGAGCGAGCTGGCGGCGAGCGACAATGTGGTGGTGGTGGACAGCGCACCCCATCATCAGGTGATGGGTCAGGCGGCCCTCGTGGTGAGCCACGGCGGCCACGGCACGGTGATGAAGGCCCTCGCCAACGGCTGCCCGCTGCTGGTGATGCCCCATGGCCGCGACCAGAACGACAATGCCGCCCGCGTGGAGGCGCGCGGTGCCGGCCTCATGCTGCCGCCCACCGCCGAGGTGGCGGAGATCCGCGCCGCGTTGGCCCGCCTGCTCGCCGACCCGTCGTTCACCGAGCGGGCGCGCGCGCTCGGCGCCGAGGTGGTGCGGGAGGCCCACGCCTCCCCCGTCATCGGCCTCCTGGAAGGGATGGCCGGCGCCCGCTCGTTACCTGGAACCCGCTGCGCGGCCTAACAACCCCCGGCAGGCCGCACCGGAGGAGGCGCCCGCCCGCGCGCAACCGCGAGGCGGGTGCTTCTTCGCACGGGCCGCGGCGTCAGGCCGACTTGGTGCGCAGGGTCACCAGCTCCTCGGCCGCGGTGGGATGCACCGCCATGGTGCGGTCGAAGTCCGCCTTGGTGGCGCCCATGCCCAGCGCGATGCCGGCGATCTGGATCATCTCCGAGGCCGCCTCGCCGATGATGTGGCAGCCGAGCACCTTGTCGCTCTCCTGGTCCACCACCAGCTTCATCAGCATGCGCGTCTCGCGGCCGGAGAGCGTCGCCTTCAGCGGGCGGAAGCTCGTCTTGTAGATGTCGATGGGCCGGCCGGTGGCGCGCGCCGCCTCCTCGGTGAGGCCCACGGTGCCGATCTCCGGCTCGGAGAAGACGGCGGTGGCGATGAGCGAATGGTCCACCGTCCAGGGCTTGTTGCCGAACACCGTGTCGGCGAAGGCATGGCCCTCGCGGATGGCGACGGGGGTGAGGTTCACCCGGTTGGTCACGTCGCCCACCGCATAGATGGACGGCACGTTGGTGCACGAGGCCGCGTCCACGATCACCGCGCCCGCCTTGTCGAGGGCGACGCCGGCATTCTCCAGCCCGAGGCCCGCGGTGTAGGGCCTGCGGCCGATCGCCTCCATCACCTCGTCCACGTCGAAGGTGCGCCCGTCGGACAGCGTGGCGCGCTTGCCCCCCGGCACCGCCTCGATCCCCGCCACGGTGCAGCCGGAGATGAGAGTGATGCCGAGCTGCTGCAGCTCGCCGGCCAGATGATCGCGCACGTCCTCGTCGAAGCCGCGCAGGATCTTCGGCGAGCGGAACACCACATAGACCTCCGCCCCGAGCGCCCGGAACAGCCCGGCGAACTCGAGCCCGATATAGCCCGCCCCCTGGATCAGGATGCGGTTGGGGAATTGCGGCAGGTTGAACGCATCGTTGGAGGTGATGGCGAGCTCGCCGCCCGGGATCTGCGGCCCCAGCACCGGCTGCCCGCCGGTGGCGATGAGGATGTAGCGCGCCTTCACCTGCTCGCCCGTGGTGAGGATCCGCACCGTGTTGGCGTCCTCCACCACGGCGCGGGACGCCACCACCTCGACCCCGGCGGCCTCGGCATTGCGCCGGTAGATGCCTTCGAGGCGGGAGATTTCCTTGTCCTTCTGGGCGATGAGGGTGAGCCAGTCGAACTCCACCCCCGAGACCCGCCAGCCGAAGCCGCCCATGTCCTCGAGGTCATGTGCATAGCGCGAGGCATAGACGAACAGCTTCTTGGGCACGCAGCCGCGGATCACGCAGGTGCCGCCGACGCGATATTCCTCGGCCATCATCACCTTGGCGCCGTGCTGGGCGGCGATGCGCGCCGCGCGGACCCCGCCGGAGCCCGCGCCGATGACGAAAAGGTCCACCTCTCTCAGACCCATGACCGTCTCCTTGACCCCTGATCGCGCGCCGCCGCGGACCCCGCAGGACGCCGCGGCCCGGCGGCGAACGCCGGGCGACGGGCCCGGGGGCGCCGGCGCGAAGATGTGTAAGCATCACTGTCATGACCCTTGTGGGCGAAGCCTCGGAATGGTTCAAGACAGCAGACGAGGAAATCGGCCGGGCAGGTGCCATGCTGGACAGCGAGATTCCCCCCCTCTGGCTGGGACGGGACAAGCCGGGAAAGGACCTGCCGGGGTCCTGTCGCTTCCGCCTGCCGGCCGTGCTCCGGGCGCGGCTGAAGAGCGACGGCCTGCCCCTGGTGGTCCAGGCGGTGGCGCCCGGAAACGCCGTCCGGATCGAGGTCACCGATGGCGACGGCGCGGTGCTGGCCTCCGAGACGCTGCCCACCGGCCTCACCACCACTCTGTTCCTGCCCCGGCGCGCGGCGCGCCTGCGGGTGATCCCCGAAGGCGCCGGTGATCCGGGCGCGGCGGACATTCCGCAGGGTGAGATCCGGCTCGGCTATTTCCCGATGCAGAAGGTGGCTCTCAAGCTGCACGCCTTCGCCAACGGCACCTTCCCTGCCGCCTCGGCCCGCGCCCGGTGGAAGGCGGCGGGCGCTGCCGCGCGAAGCCTGCGCGGCGCGCTCCATGCCCTGGTCACCGCCTCCCCCGCCGCCCGCGCCGGCGAGAGCGCGCACTATCGCGCCTTCCGCCGCCGCTATGTGGGCGATTTCCGCACCGGCGCCTTTTCGGCGCACACCGCGCGCCTCAGCTTCCTGTCCGCCGCGCGCGAGGTGCCCACCGCCGACCTGATCGCCTGCAACGCCGCGCTGGCGGCGCAGACCGATTCCGGCTTCGAATGGGTCATCGCCTTGTCGCCGGCGCGCATGGCGGCGGAGGGCCAGGAGCTGGCGAAGACGCTTGGTCCCGCCGTGCGCCTCGTCGAGGCGAAGGGGGCGGACCTCGCCAGCGGCCTCAAGGCGGCGCTGAGCGCGGCGCGGGAAGTCCTCTGGTGCCCGCTCGATCCGGCCGGCCGGCCGACGGAGGATGCCGTCGCGATGATCCGCGACGCCATCGAGCTGCAGTACGACAGCGTCATCCTCTACACCGACGAGGAGCGCTGCGACGGCACCGGCGCGGCGCTGGCGGGCGTGTTCAAGCCGGCCTACAACCGGCACCTGTTCGAGGCCTCGGCCTACATGGGCCATCTCATGGTGATGCCCACCATCACCAGCTGCCTCATGGGGCTCGACGAGAGCGCGGGCGAGGCCTGTGTGTTCGATCTTGCCCTGCGCCTGGCGGCCAAGGCGGCGCCCGGCACCATCCGGCACATCCCGCGCGTCGCCTATTCCGCCCCCGCCGGGCAGGCGCCGGGCTTCCGGCCGGAGATGCTGGAGGATGCGGCGCGGGTCCTCGCCCGCCATCGCGGCGTGCCGGTGACGCCGCTGCCCGGCGGCCGGCACCTCAGGGTGCATTATGCGGTGCCGGAGCCGGCGCCCCTGGTCTCCATCGTCGTGCCCACCCGCGACCGGGCGGGGCTGCTGGGCATGGCCCTGCGCTCGCTGATTGCGAAGACCGACTACCGCGCCTTCGAGATCGTGATCGTGGACAATGGCTCGGTGGAGCCGGAGACCTTCGCCCTGTTCGACGAGAGCAAGGCGCTGTGGCCGGCCACGACGGTGGTGCGCGACGACGGCGACTTCAACTTCCCGCGCATCTGCAACGCCGGGGTGTCCGCCTCCCGGGGCGGGATGATCCTCCTCCTCAACAACGACATCGAGGTGGTGGACGGGGCATGGCTCACCGAGATGGTGGCCCTCGCGAGCCTGCCGCAGACCGGCGTCGTGGGCGCGAAGCTGCTGTTCCCCGACCGCACGGTGCAGCATGGCGGCGTCATCGTCGGCCTGTTCCGCTATGCCGATCACTGGTTCGCCCACAGCGCCGCCGACGCGCCGGGCTATGAGGACCGGCTTCTCGTGCGGCAGAACCTGTCGGCCGTCACCGGCGCCTGCCTGCTCATCCGCCGGACGGTGTGGGACGAGATCGGCCCGCTCGACGCGGTGCGCTTCGCCGAGGACTGCAACGATGTGGACCTGTGCCTGAAGGCGCGGGCGGCGGGCTACGACGTGGTGTTCACGCCCCACGCGGAGCTGATCCACCATGAATCCGCCTCGCGCGGCAAGAAGCGCTCCAAGGCCCATCGCGCCCGGCTGAAGGCGCAGCGCGCGCGCATGGAGGGGATCTGGCACACGAGCCGCTTCATCGACCCGCACTACAATCCCAACCTCGCCCGCAAGAGCCTCTATGCCGCCCTGGCGCAGAAGCCGCTCGGCCCGCGCAGCCAGCGCAGCGACAGCGTGACCGCGGCGATGGCCCCCGAGGGCGCCGAGGGCCGATAGCAGCCGGAAAAGCGAAGGGCGCCGGCCAGCGACCGGCGCCCTCGCGTTTCAGGCCGGGCCGATCAGAGATCGACGCCCTTCTTCTTCATCTCCTGGCGCACCCGCTCCACCGCCTGGGCATTGGCCTGCGCCCCCCAGGCCTGGATGTTCTGCACCGCCTCGTTGACGATCTGCGGCCGGTCTTCGACCAGCTTCTTGCCCACCGGGCTCTGGTAGAAGGCGATGGCGTCCTTCAGGTCCTGCTCGGTGAAGCGCACCGCATAGACGGTGGCGAGGATCCTGATGATCTCGGGCTTGCGCTTCTCGAACTCGGGACGCAGCGCGAGCGCGACCTCGCGGAGCTGCTTGGCGAGGTCCGGATTGGTGCGCAGGAAGGACAGCGCCGCCCCGTCCACCAGATTGGGGATCACGCCGTCGAAGGCGCGGGCCTCGCCGTTCACCTCCACGAGCTGGGTGGCGAGGGCGATCTGTGCCGCGCTCGGCTGGGCGGCGGCGGGCTGCGCCTGGGCGCTGGCCGGGGTCGCGCCGGTCACGAGGCCGGCGCCGGAAAGGGTCGCCGCCAGCAGCGCGGCAGCGAGGAGGCCGGACCGCGGAGCGAAGGAAAAAGCACGCATAGGTCTCTCCGAAACCAGAGGAATTGGTCAGAAGCTCGCAGGATCGAAGACGGTGATGCCATCCGCGCCGGCCAGCACGGCCTTCTTGGCCAGACCGAGGAACAGCCCGTGCTCCACCACGCCGGGCACCTCCTTGAGCGTCTGGGACAGGCGCACCGGATCGGGGATGCGGCCGAGATGGGCGTCGATGATGAGGTGCCCGTGATCGGTGACGAAAGAATGACCGTCGCGGTCGCGCCGCACGGTGAGCGTGCCGCTGCACCCCGCCGCCGTCACCGCCTCCCCGAGCAGGCGCTGGATGTTGACCACGCCGAAATCCACCACCTCGATGGGCAGCGGGAAGCGGCCCAGCATCGCCACCTTCTTGGAGGAATCGGCGATCACCACCATCTCGCGCGCCGCCGAGGCGACGATCTTCTCGCGCAGCAGCGCGCCGCCGCCGCCCTTGATGAGCGAGAGGCCCGGCCCCACCTCGTCCGCGCCATCGACGCAGAGGTCGAGCTCCGGCACCTCGTCCAGGGTGGCGATGGGCACGCCGAGGGACACCGCCTGCTCCAGCGTCTGCACCGAGGTGGGCACGCCGATGATGTTCAGGCCGCCATAGACCTTCTCGGCCAGGAGCTCGACGAAATGCCGCGCCGTGGAGCCGGTACCGAGGCCGAGCCGCATGCCATCGGTGACCAGTTCGAGAGCGTGGGCCGCTGCGCGGCGCTTGAAGTCTTCGGCGTGCATCGTGGCATTTCCGTCTGGAGTGAGAGCGGCGGGCGCCGTCCCGTGCAACCGCCCGCCCCGGGGCAAGCCCCCGGCGCGCGCCTGCGCGAACTCAGGGACAAGCGCTAGGGTTTTGTTTTGCCGGATGTTCTGCGCGAACCGCGGCCCCCTCGCGCTTTTGCTCTAGCCCCGATCAGGGCGGCGGACAAGGTGAAGGATCAACCGCCCCCGGCCTATTTGGCCGGCGGGGTGCACAGGATCTTGGACTCCACGGCGCCGCCCGCGCCCGGCAGCTCGCGCACGTAGCAGATGCTCATTTCGCCGGTGAGGCCGTTGACGCGGAAGATGCCGGTCTCGCCACGGTAGCCGGTGGCGATGAGGGTATAGGTGCCGGCCCGCTGCGGCCCCGCGCCCTCGCCGGCGGCGAAGCAGCGGGTGACGCCGACCGAATTGCCCTCGGGCCGCTCGAACTGGCAGGCCGAGACCTCGCCGGTCTGGCGGTTCACGCCGTAGACGCGGTTGGCCTGGGCCGAGGGCGGCGAGGCGAAGCTGTAGGCATCGCTGCCCTGGGCCGATGCCGGCACCGCGCCGGCCAGGGCCGGCAGGCCCGCCGCGAGCAGCGCCGCGATACCGCGCACGCGCCGCACCGCGCCGCCCGCGTCCATCCGCCGCCCCTCAAGGGCGCGCGCCACCATCTGCCGGACCGTCATCTGTCGGAACTTCCTATGTGGGACCTGGGGCATGACGTCCTCGCTCTCCGATGAGATGTGCCGCCGGGCCGCAGGACTGGCCGGAAAATCGGGAAGGATTTATGGCACGCGGCGCGTTCTACCCCATAAAGTAGGGACAGCAACCCCGAGAAGCGCGCAAACCGGCGCGACCGCCACCCGAGGAAACCCACGCCAGCCCATGCCCGGATCCGCCATGATGCCGCCCCGCCCCGTCGTCGCCTTCGATCTCGACGGCACCCTGATCGACACCGCCCCCGATCTGCTCGACACCCTTGACGTGGTGCTCGCCGACCACGGCATTCCGCCGGTGGATCGCGCCGCCGCCCGCAACATGATCGGCGGCGGCGCGCGGGTGCTCATCCGCCGCGCCCTGGAACGCGAGGGCATCCGTGTTCCCGATGACGAGCTCAGCGCGCTCAACGGGCGCTTCCTGGAGCATTACGCCGCCCATATCGCCGACAGCTCGCGGCCCTTCCCCGGCCTGCTCGAAGCCCTGTCGCGGCTCGATGCAGCGGGCGCGCAGCTCGCGGTGTGCACCAACAAGCTGGAGCACCTCGCCCGGTCGCTGCTCGACACGCTGGAGCTGTCGCACCGATTCGCCGTGATCACCGGCGCCGACACCTACGCCAAATCGAAGCCCGATCCCCTGCCTCTGGTCTCCACCATCGCGGCGGCGGGCGGGGCGCCGGGGCGCGCCATCATGGTGGGCGACAGCGCCACCGATGTCGCCACCGCGAAGGCCGCGGGCGTGCCCTCCATCGTGGTGTCGTTCGGCTACACGCCGACGCCGCCGGACCAGCTGGGCGGCGACCGGCTGATCCACCATTTCGACGAGCTGGAGGCGACGGTGCACGAGCTCCTCGCCCGCATGCCGGCCTGAGCGGGGGCGCCGGACGCGGGCGCCGCCGTCCACAGGACGGGCGTCCGCCCCCTTGACAGAATAGGGCCGCCCGCCCTACATCGCGCCTCTCGCAAGTGGTGCGGGCGATTAGCTCAGCGGGAGAGCACTCCCTTCACACGGGAGGGGTCGCAGGTTCAATCCCTGCATCGCCCACCATTTTCCCTTCCGGACACTCGGTTTTCGCAGCCCTCCGCGCCGCCGATGGCATGGCTGCCGGCGCGACGCTGCGGCACATCCCGCGTCGCTCCGGCCAGCCGCGGACCCTCCCTTTGTGACGCGCGCCCGCACAGACAAAGCGCCGGGCCGCGCGTATAGTCCGTTGCAAATCAAGCGGCGGCGTCGCCGGGAGGAAAGCATGCCCAAGCCCGTCCAGATCAGGCCATCCGGAAGCATGCGCGCGCCCCGCGCAGCACTCGCCCTGTGCGCGGCGCTCGGCATCGCGCTGGCGTCCGCCGGCGCCGCCCGCGCCATGGAGGCCGGCCACACCAGCCCGCTCATGGGACCGGACGCGGCGCCCCACGGCTCCATCACCGTCACCCCCGCGCCGAAGGGCGTCATCCTGCGCATCGCGGCGACCGGCCTGCCGCCGGGCTGGCACGGCATGCACTTCCACGAGAAGGGCGATTGCAGCGATCCCAAGTTCACCAGCGCGGGCGCCCATGTGCATGGCGCCACGCCGGTGGTCCACGGCCTGATGAACGCCGACGCCAACGACAATGGTGACCTGCCCAACCTCTATGTGGGCGCCGACGGCACGGCGACGGTGGAGATCTATTCCACCCTCGTGGCGCTGGCGCCCGGCGGCGACCGTCCGGCCCTGATGGATGCCGACGGGGCGGCCCTCGTCATCCACGCCAATCCCGACGACTACATGACCCAGCCCATCGGCGGCGCCGGCGGGCGCATCGCCTGCGCGGTGATCAAATAGGCCTGGCGACCCGGCGCGCCGGCAGGCTCTCCCTGCCGGCGCGCCCTATTCGTAGTCGTCGCGCTCCTGCACCGTGTCGATCGGGGTGTTGCCGCAGCTCTGCCCGTCTTCCGGCTGCTGGAAATTGGTCTCGGTATGGAAGGCGCAGCGGCTATTGAGCCCCGCCGCCAGCCAGGAGACGAAGCGGTGGGCGATCGCCACCGGCACGCTGTCGTCGTCCTGCGGCACGAAGGTGGCGTCCGCCGGCATCTGCGTGCTGGGAGCCGCTGTCTTCACGTCGCTGACGGTCGGCAGCAGGGTCGCGCTGCGGGCGGTGTCGGCCGGGGTGATGAGCGGCCTCAGGGTGAGGGTGAAGCGGTCCCAGCCCTCCCCCGCGCCGCGGGCCGCGCTCGGCCGGGCGGTGATGGTCGCCTTGAACAGCGGCTGGCCCGTCGCGTCCGGCGCCACCTGGGCGTCGAGGATCTTGTAGGGCTGCTTGCCGCCGGTTCGGCCGGTCGGCTCCGCGCCCGACATGAGGCGGGACAGCTCGGCCTCGGCGAAGCTCTTCAGCTTGGCTCCGCTCACCGCGGCGCCATCCATGATCTCGCTGCGCGGCACCGCGACGATGGCGAGCTCGCCGCAGCTTTCCGGCAGATTGACCGCGCGCACCGTGGGCAGGGCGCGCAGCGCCTTCGCCGTGGCGGCTTCCGACCCCGGGGGCACCACCACGTCAAAGGTCACGGGATCGCCCGCGAGGCCGGCGAGCCGCAGGCGGCCCCACACGTCGCGCACCTTGGCGCGGCCCTCGCTGGCCTCCTGCGGCACGAGGCGCACGTCGATGTCGGCGAGTTCCGCCGGCGCCTCCGCATCGGCCTTGAGGGCCTCGGGGCGGACGGTCACCGACAGGCCGCCGCTGACGCGGCCGCACCAGTCCTCGGACTCGTGCTGCAGCACCAGGGCCGGCTCGGAGAAGCCGTCCTTGGGCCGGAAGAAGGTGAGCACCTCCATGTCCGGCAGGCGCAGGGCGTCCTCCCAGGTCTGGAACTGCGGGGTCTCGCCGTCGGACAGGGTGACCGCATAGCGCTCCGCCCCGGTGCCGATGACGAGGTGCAGGGCGCCATCGGCAAGGCTTCCGGAGAGCGGCAGCGCCGGGCGCGGGTCGCCGGCCGGCGCGGACAGCGTTCCGCTCACCTTGCCATCGGCAATATCGAGATTGGCGACGGCGACCCGGTAGGGCGGGAACAGGGACGAGCCGCTCACCAGATAGGCATCGCCCGCGTCGGCCGCGCCCGCCAGCGGCAGCGCAAGGAGCGGGCAGAGCCCGGCGAGGATCAAAGCCAGAAACGCCCGGCGCGCCGGACGGAGCGGCGCCAGCCAGAGCGCGGACTTGCGCGCGGAGAACAACCTCATCCTCGCCTTCCTTCGAAAATGCGCGGAATGACCCGGTCGCCGTCCGAGGCAGGCCCCAGCCGCGGCAGGCGCGGACGGCGCCCCCTCATACCATCGCCGCGCGATGGGATACACTCCCCGCCGCCCCCGCGTTCATACCCCCATTCGTCCACCCCGATGAAGGCCCGATGACCAGCCCCTCCTCCGCTCCCGCCCTCCCCGCGCCCCGCCCCTTCACCGTCGCAACGCCCGACGGGCTCGCCCTCGCCGCCCGGCGCCACGGGGCCGAGACCGGGCAGGGTCTCATCTTCATCCACGGCTTTTCCCAGAGCGGCCTGTGCTGGTCGCGGCAGACGACGAGCCCGGTGCTCGCCCACCTGCCCATGGTGGATTACGACTTCCGCGGCCACGGCGGGTCCGACAAGCCGCTGGAGGAGGCCGCCTACAAGGATCCCGCCCGCTGGGCCGGGGAGGTGGCGGCGGTGATCGCGGCGAGCGGTCTTACCCGCCCCATCCTGGTGGGCTGGTCCTATGCCGGGCGGATCATCGGCGACTATCTGGCGACGTTCGGCAGCGCGGCGCTCGGCGGCATCGTCTTCGTCGATGCCGCCACCAGCAACGAGCGCGCCTTCTACGGCACCTGCAACCGGCTGATGCGGCAGATGTGCGCCGACGACATCGTCGAGAACATCGCCGCCACCCGCGCCTTCGTGCGCCGCTGCGCCTCCGCGCCCCTGGAGGGCGAGGATCTGGAGATCTGGCTCGCCACCAACATGCTGGTGCCGGCGCGGGTGCGCCGGGCGCTGTTCGACCGGCCGGCGGACTATGAGGCGCTGCTGAAGGCCCTCGACCTGCCGGTGCTGGTGGTGCAGGGCGGCCGCGACGAGGTGGTGGCGCCGGCCATGGCCCACCATCTGGCGGCCGTCATTCCCGGCGCCGAGCTGCTGCTGATGGAGGACGCCGGGCACGCACCCTTCTTCGAGGCGGCGGAGCGCTTCAACGCCGCCCTCGCCGCCTTCGCGGCCCAGGTGGCGGCCCGCGCTCCGGGCGCATAGGGGGCGCGTGCCCGGCCGGCGCAATCACATCTCCTTGAAAGCATCGAGCGGAAGCGTTGCCGCAGCGCCTCAGAGGAGAGAAAAGCGCGCATTACGGTCAAGGTCACGGAACCAACTTGCCACAAAGCGGTTGCAGTCGTGTCCGTTTTGTGGCGCAAGGGTATCGCGCTCCTCCTTGGGAGCGGCTCTTCCGCCCATGAGTCGAGATCGATGCCATGATGCACCTCAAGACCCTCGCCATCGCCGCGATGGGGGCGGCGCTTTTCGCGGCCGCGCCGGCCAAAGCCGATGAGCGCTACGAGCTCTTCGACTTCAATAAAGTGTTTGGCGGCAACGCGGTGCATGGCGCCGACGCCGGGGTGGTGGGCAGCACCTCGCCCATTCCGCGCCAGTCGGTCTCCATCGACACCAAATATGCGCCGGGCACCATCGTGATCCGCACTTCCGAGCGCCGGCTCTATTATGTGACCGGGCGCGGCGAGGCGATCCGCTACGGCGTGGGCGTCGGCCGCGACGGCTTCCAGTGGTCGGGCGTGAAGACGGTCAGCGCCAAGAAGGAATGGCCGGGCTGGACGCCTCCGGCGCAGATGCTGAAGCGCCGCCCCGACCTGCCGCGCTACATGCCCGGCGGCATCGACAATCCGCTCGGCGCGCGGGCCATGTATCTCGGCTCCAGCCTGTATCGCATCCACGGCTCCAACGAGCCGCAGACCATCGGCCAGGCGGTCTCCTCCGGCTGCTTCCGCATGACCAACGACGACGTGATGGATCTCTACAGCCGCGTGCGCGTCGGCGCGACGGTCTACGTGCTGCGCTGAGCGACGGCGGGCGGGCGCCCGCTGCACGATCGGAACAAAGAAAAGCCCGGGGCGAACCCGGGCTTTTTGCTGCCGATATCCTTTGGGAAATCCGCTAGCAGGTCCCTCCGACCTCCGGCGCGGCCAGCCGCGAAGTTCTCAGCGGCCGATCCGCAGCGCGTGAGATCGGAAGGTCTCGCCGTCCGGGAGCGGAGTACATCCGTCCGTCTCCTCTGCGCTGGTAGAACGAGCGCAACGGCGAGGTTCACTTGAGATAGGGTGGCCGGCCGGCAATTCAAGGGGCAACTCTCCGCGCACGGAGAATACCGCCACCATCGCC
>JAFIHR010000304.1 GCA_017849325.1 Xanthobacter autotrophicus
CCCGCCGTGCGCGGCGAGGGTGGAGGCATAGGCGGCCGACAGCAGCGCCGTCTCGGTGACGCCCGCCGCGCGCGCCCGGCCCTGCAGGCGCTCCTGCCCGGCCGGCGTGGTGAAGGCGATGAGCTCGCCGATGCGCGCGCCGCGGTTCAGGTGGAGGTTGGGCACGAGGCCCTTGGCGCGCCGGCCGAGGTTCGGCAGCGGCGGCGCGGCGCCGTAGAGGGCGCGCAGATAGGATTCGCGCTCGGCCATGGCGACCGGATCGCCGGCCCGCTCGAAGATGCGCACATATTCCTCGACCCCCACCTCCACCGGGCTGAGCGGCAGGCCGAGGAAGGCCTGGAACATCTCCTCGACGAACAGGCCGAGCGACCAGCCGTCGAAGATGGCGTGGTGGCCGAGGGCGAGGATGATGTCGCCCTCCGTCCCGCAGCGCAGGACCGTCACGCCGTAGAGCGGCCCGCCGAACGGATCGATGGGCGTGTTGTGCAGCGCCTCGGCCCGCGCGGTGGCGGTGTCGACGCCGTCCAGCTCCTCCACCACGAAGGGCGGATCGCCGGGCGGCACGAGATAGGCGCGCAGGCTGCCGTCGTCCTCCACCGCGAAGCGGGTGCGCAGGGCCTCCTGGCGCTCCTCGACCGCCAGGAGCGCGCGGCGCAGCCGCTCGATGTCGAGGCGCGGCTGGATGCGGAACGCCCGGCCGAGGGTCCAGCCGATGCGATAGGCATCGTTGGTGTCGGCCTTCAGCAGCGGGCGCAGCACCATGCCCTGCTTCAGCGAGACCGGCACGTCATGGGGCCGGCTGGCCGCCGCGGGGCTCGCCGGGGCCGGCGCGCCGGGCATCGGACGCTTCGGCACGGCCGGCGCGGCCGCCGGCGCCTGCCAGGCGATGTCGCTCACCTGGGTGCCGGAGGGCGCGGCGTCGCCCGCCGTGTCGCGGGCCGCCAGCTCGTCGAGGGCCGCGGCGAAGCGGGCAAGGGCGCCGCGGGCCTCGGCCTCGTCGAGCACCGCGCTGTCCACGGCGAGGCTGAGGCGGATGCCGTCGGCCTCCGCCGCCATGTCCCACCGCATCTCGTTGAAGCTGTCGCCGAGCGCAGGGAGCGGGTCGGCGAGGCCGGCGGCGGCGAGCTTGTCCCGCCGGTCGGCCGGCAGGAAGGAGAAGCCGACCTGCCGCAGGCTGGCCCCGGCGCGGTTCAGCTCCCTGGCGAGCAGGGCCTCGATCATCGCCGTGTCGAAGACGCGGTGGTCGCGGGCGATGGCGAGGATGCGCCGCACCCGCGGCACCACGCGGGGCCCGGAGAGGGTGAGGGCATCGAGCACCAGCGGCACCGAGGCCGAAAGCGGGCCGATGAGGTCCATGGGCGCATCGCCGCGGCCGGCATCGTGATGCTCGATCACCAGCCCCCCGACGCCGTAGCGGGCGGCGAGGCTGCGCGCCAAGGCGGTGATGAGGGTGGCCTCCTGATCCGCCGGAGGAAGCGCGCCGAAGCCGGCGAACGCGACCCGCGCCCCGAGGTGGCCCACCGGCCCGCGGTTGATGCCGAAGCCGGCCGGCGCGATGGCCCGGGCGCGGCCCGGCTGCACCAGGGCCGGCGGCACGCCGTGCAGCACCTCCTTCCAGAAGGCGAGGTGACGCAGGTGCTCCGGGCTTCCCTCCGCCGGCCGCGCGCTCGCGGCAAAGGCGGTGAAAGCGGTCTCGGGCGGCGCCGCCGTGCCGGTGCGCGCGGCCTCGAGGAGCTGCGCGAGCGCGAGATGGGGCGAGAGCCGGTCCGCCGCCGCCCGGTGCGCCCGGACGTGGAGGGCGAGGCCGCCGTCGTTCTCCCGCGACACGCCGAACCGCCAGAGCGGACCGGGCAAGGCGATGGGCCGCAGGTCGTCGGCACCCGTCACCCATTCGAGATCGGGGCCGGCGCCGAGCTCGATGGCTCCACCCGGCGTGGCGACGAGGCGCAGCGCCTCCTGGGCCGCCACCACAGCGGCGAGGCCGCGGGCGAGGGCCTCGAAGTCGAGCCCCGCGGCGCACGGGCGCGACAGGGCGGTCTCGCAGGCCGCGGCCGCGACCGGCGAGGTCATGGGCCGGCCCGGCAGGGCGAGGGCCATCTCCTGCCGCGCCAGCGGCCGGAAGGCGGCCTTGCCCTCGACGCCGGCGCTGCCGCCGTCGATGGTGCCGCTCGCCGCCGCGCTGGCAGCACGCGCCTTGAGCACGGTCTCGAAGGTGGTCGCCACCACGCCCGCGAGGCCGGCGATGGTGGGCGTCTGCAGGAACTTCGCCACCGGGATATTCACATCCACATGGGCCTCGATGCGGTTCTTCAATTCGAAGGAGGAGAGGGAATCGAGCCCCAGCTCCACCAGCCGGCGGTCGGCCGGGATGTCCGCCGCCGCCACCTTCAGCACCTTCGCCACCTCGGTGCGGATGAGGTCGACGAGCAGGCCCTCCCAGGCCTCGCGTGGCGCCGCCACCAGCTCGGCCTGGATGCGCGAGCGCCCGCCCGCCCGCTGCGCCGCCAGGGGCTTCACCCGGGCGCTCTGCGCGGCGCGGGCCAGGGTCCGGCCGATGGCCGCCCAGTCGGCGCGGCAGAAGCAGGGGGTCTCGTCCTGCGCCCGCAGCAGGGTCTGCAGCGAGGCGACGGCCTCCGTATCCGCCACCGGCTTCATGCCGATGCTTTCGAGATAGTTGCCGAGCGCCTCGGAGCGGGCGACGAAGCCCGATCCGGCGATCGCGCCCCATGCCACCGCGCTGCCCGGCAGGCCGCGGCTCTTGCGATAGGAGGCGAGGGCGTTGAGCACCGAATTGGCCGCCGTGTAATTGGCCTGGCCGGCGCTGCCCAGCACCTGGGCCATGGACGAGAAGCTGGCGAAGAAGTCCACCTCCGCCTTGTGGGCCTCCAGCGCGCGATGCAGGTTCCAGGCGCCGCCCGCCTTGGGCCGGATGACGCGCTCGATCTGGCCCTGGTCGAGCTGGCTCAGGAAGCCGTCCTCGATCACCGCCGCGCCATGGATGATGCCGCGCAGCGGCTTGTCGGAATGGGCATGGGCGGCGATCAGCGCATCCACCGCGGCGGGATCGCTCACGTCGAGGGCCACCGGCACGATCTCGGTGCCGCGCGCGGCGATGGCGGCGAGCACCGGCTCGGCAGCCGCGTCCGGGGTGCCGTTGCGCCCGGCCAGCAGCAGGCGGCCCGCCCCCTGCCGGCTCAGCCCGTCGGCCACCGCGACGCCGAAGCCGCGCAGGCCGCCGGTGACGAGGTAGCTGGCATCGGCCGAGAGCCGCATGGGCTGGTCGAGGGCAAGCTCCACCTCCACCTCGGGCTCGTCGAAGGTGACCACCACCTTGCCGATGTGCTGCGCCTTGGACAGCAGGCGCATGGCGTCCGCCGTGCGCGAGACCGGGAAGGGCGTCGCGGTGAGCGGGCGATAGATGCCCTGCGCCACGTGCTCCGCCACGTCGGCCAGGAGCCGCTCCAGCCGCTCGGGCCGCTCCTGGGCGATGGTGGAGAGGTCGATGACCGAGTAGCTGTTGTTGCAATAGAGCGACTTCAGGCCGATGGGCTTGTCCTGGGCGAGGTCGCGCTTGCCGATCTCCACGAAGCGGCCGAACGGCGCGAGGCATTCCAGCCCCTTGTCGATGCCGGCGCCGGACAGCGCGTTGAGCACCACGTCCACGCCGCGCCCGCCGGTGGCGCCGCGCACCTCCTCGGCGAATTCCAGGCTGCGCGAGTTCATCACCTGGGTGATGCCCAGCGCGCGCAGGTGGTCGCGCTTGGTGTCACTGCCCGCCGAGGCGAAGATTTCCGCCCCGACGCTGTTGGCCACCTGGATGGCGGCCAGGCCCACGCCGCCGGTGGCGAGGTGCACCAGCACCTTCTCCTTCTCGGCGAGGCGGCCCACGTCCACCAGGGAATAATGGGCGGTCATGAAGGCGGTGGGGAGCGTCGCGGCGGAGACGAGGTCCACCGTCTCCGGCACCCGCATGAGGAAGCGGGCGTTGGCGGCGGCGTAGCGGCGCAGGAAGCCCTTGCCCATGCCCATCACCCGGTCGCCGACCTGGAAGTCCCCGGCGGCGGCGCCCACCGCGACCACGGTGCCGGAGAATTCGAGGCCGAGGTTGCGCCACCAGGCGTCCGGCCCCTCCAGCTCGTCCGGCAGGATGCCGGTGGCCGCCATGATGTCGCGGAAATTGAGGCCCACCGCGGCGACCTCGACGATCACCTCGCCCGCCCCGGGCTCCGGCATGGGGCACTCGCGCAGCACCACGTTGTCGATCAGGCCGGGGTTGGTCATGGTGATGGTGAAGTTGGCGGCGTCGCGGTCCCTGCGGATGGTGCGGTGCTGCGGCGCCATCTCGTCGAGGCGGGTCTGGCCGAGGCGCGGCACGAAGCGCCCGGTGCCGCGCAGCACGATCTCCGTCTCGGCGCTGTCCTCCAGCACCGCGCCGGCCAGCACGGCGCCTTCGGCGAACGCCAGCGCATCGGCATCCACGTGGCGGACGACGAATTCCTGGCACTCGTTGGCGATGGTGCGGGTGGTGCCGAGCAGCGCGGCGTCGGCGAGGCCGATCTCGCTCATGGGCCCGTC
>JAFIHR010000305.1 GCA_017849325.1 Xanthobacter autotrophicus
GCGGCTGGCCCGACCGGCGCATCCTCGACCTCTTCGGCATCGAGGTGCCGATCCTGCTCGCGCCCATGGTCGGAGCGGGCACGCCGGCGCTGGCCAGCGCGGTGAGCGAGGCCGGCGGCCTCGGCGCCGTGCCCGGCGCGCAATACGCGCCCGACGATCTGCGTCAGGCGCTCCAGGAGGTGCGCGGCAACACCCGTCGCCCGGTGAACGTGAACTTCTTCTGCCATCGCCCGCCCGCGGCGGACGAGGAGCGCGACCTCGCGTGGCGGGCCCGCCTCCTGCCCTATTATCGCGAGCTCGGCCTCGATGCCGGCCTGCCCCAGCCGGCCGGCGGGCGCGCGCCCTTCGACGCGGCCTATTGCGCGGTGGTCGAGGAGATGCGGCCCGAGGTGGTGAGCTTCCATTTCGGCCTGCCGGCGCCGGACCTGCTGGCGCGGGTGAAGGCGACGGGCGCCAAAGTGATCTCCTCCGCGACCACGGTGGAGGAGGCGCGCTGGCTGGAGGATCACGGCTGCGACGCCATCATCGCCATGGGGCTGGAGGCGGGCGGCCATCGCGGCAGCTTCCTGTCCGATGACATGGCCGGGCAGATCGGCACCTTCGCCCTCCTGCCGCAGGTGGCGGACGCGGTGAAGGTGCCGGTGATCGCGGCGGGCGGCGTCGCCGACGGGCGGGGCATCGCCGCCGCCTTCCTGCTGGGGGCGAGCGCGGTGCAGATGGGCACCTGCTTCCTGTTCTGCCCCGAAGCGAAGATCTCCGCCTTGCACCGCACCGCCCTTGCCGAGTCGGGCGCGGCCGATACCCGCCTCACCAACCTGTTCACCGGCCGCCCGGCGCGGGGCATCGCCAACCGCCTGATGCGCGAGCAGGGGCCGCTGCGCGACGATCTCCCGCCCTTCCCGCTGGCCGCCGCGGCGCTGGGGCCTTTGCGGACCAGGGCGGAGGCGGAAGGCAAGGGCGATTTCTCGCCTTTGTGGTCAGGTCAGGCGGCGCGGCTCTCGGCCCCGCTGGCGCACGACGTGCCGGCCGGCGAGGTGGTGGCGCGCCTCGCCGCCGATGCGCTCGCCCGACTTGGGCCGCCCGCCGCGTGAGACGGCCGGTCAGCCCCGGCCGACGAAGGGCATCTTGGTGGCGGTCACCGTCATGAACAGCACGTTGGCGTCCAGGGGCAGGCCCGCCATGTAGAGCACCGCATCGGCCACGTGGGCCACGTCCATCATCGGCTCCACGCGGGTGGAGCCGTCCGGCTGGAGGATGCCCGCGCGCATGCGCTGCGTCATGTCGGTCTCGGCGTTGCCGATGTCGATCTGGCCGCAGGCGATGTCGTGGGCCCGCCCGTCGAGGGCGATGGATTTGGTGAGGCCGGTGAGGGCGTGCTTGGTGGCGGTGTAGGGCGCCGAGCAGGGCCGCGGCGTGTGCGCCGAGATGGAGCCGTTGTTGATGATGCGGCCGCCCCTCGGGGTCTGCGCCTTCATCAGGCGGATGGCCTCCTGGGCGCACAGGAAGGGCCCGGTGAGGTTGGTGTCCACCACCACCCGCCATTGCTCGTAGGTGAGGTGCTCCATGGGGATGGCGGGCGCGCCCGTGCCGGCATTGTTGAACAGCAGGTCGAGCCGGCCGAACTTCTCGCGCATCGCCTCGAACAGGCGCTGCACCGAGGCGGGATCGGTGACATCGGTCCGGTGGAGGAGGAAATCGGCCTCCGGCGCCAGCGCGGCCGTGGCTTCCAGCGTCTCGCACTGCCGCCCCGCCAGCGCCACCCCATAGCCGGCCTTCGCCAGGGCGACGGCAACGGCCCGGCCGATCCCGGAGCCGGCCCCGGTGACCACGGCGAATTTCCTGGTCGTCGCCTCTGTCATGGCCCACCTCCCTGCCGGCCGCGGTTCGGCCCGCGCCCGTTTCCGCCCCCGGCGGACGGGCGGTCCGGCGAAGGCTCTTCCCTTCATTTGGGAACACGCCCGGCGCGCCGCCATGCCCTGCCACGCCCGCCGGCCGGCACCTGGCGGCCCCACGGGTCGCACGGCTGCGGCCGTCCATCACTTTGTCGCGACAGCGTGGCTGTGTTCGCGCGCTTTCGCCAGACGCCGCGGCATGGCGTAAGCGCGACCGAAGGGCCCCGCAAGGCCCTCGGCGCGTGATTCGGAACCCGCCTTGGCCCTGCGGCGGCGGCCCGCCGGTGCCTGCCGGCTAACTTTTCCCCAGCGACGGCGCCCGGCCCATCCTGTCCGGCGCTGCGGGCGGCGTCGCAGGCCGCAAGGCCCGGCGGCTGCGCCACCCGCGCGCCGCCCGTCCGCCGGTGCCGGCGGCTGGAGAAGATCCAATCTTTCCATGGGGAACGCCCTGACGCGCGGCAGTGCGTTGACAGCCCGGCAAAGCACTCCTACCACTTGTAGGGCCGGCCGGTTTGGCATTTGGGAAATGGGCGCCACCCTTGGAACGCCTGTTCATAGGGGATCAAATCGCATGGCCCTACGCGTGTCGGGTAAGAACATGGATGTCGGAGAAGCCCTCCGGCAACGCCTGTCGGAGAAGCTCTCCGACGCAATCGCAAAATATTTCGACGGCGGATGGTCCGGGCACGTCACCGTGTCCCGTGAAGGTTCCGGCTTTCGATCGGAATGCATGCTGCATCTGGATTCGGGCGTGAACCTTCAGGCCCACGGCGCCGCGCAGGAGGCCACCTCCTGTGCCGACGCCGCCGTGGAGAAGATCGAGAAGCGCCTCAGGCGCTACAAGCGCCGGCTCAAGGATCACGTGAACCACGGGTCCGCCTCCGCCGCCTCGGCCGCGCAGAGCTACGTGCTCTCCGCGCCGGAGCTGGTGGAGGAGGAGGACCACGAGCTCGACAGCTGGAGCCCCACGGTGGTCGCCGAGCAGGTCACGCGCCTGCGCAATCTCTCGGTGGCCGACGCGGTGGTGGAGCTGGAGATCACCGGCGCGCCGGTGGTGGTGTTCCGCCATGCCGGCCACGGCCGGGTGAGCGTGGTCTATCGCCGGCCGGACGGGCATGTCGGCTGGGTGGACCCCGCCGCGGAAGAAGCCCATTGACGGGGCCCTACCGCGTATGCGAGCGGCGGATCCCATCCCGCTTCGACGGGACCTCCACCATGGCACAAGCTCGCTAGGGAGCCGTTCGATGCCGCTTGCCGATGTTCTCGCCCCTGATGCGGTGTTCCCGCAGCTTAGGGCCAGCAGCAAGAAGCAGGTCCTGCAGGAGCTTTCCCAGCAGGCCGCTCATCTGATCGGTCGCGACCAGCGTGAGATCTTCGAGACGCTCCTGCAGAGGGAGCGCCTCGGCTGCACCGGCGTGGGGAACGGCATCGCCATTCCCCACGGCAAGCTGCCGAAGCTGGACAAGCTGTTCGGCATCTTCGCCCGGCTCGACAAGCCCATCGATTTCGAAGCCCTGGACGGCGAGCCGGTGGACCTCGTGTTCCTCCTGCTCGCGCCAGAGGCGGCCGGCGCCGACCACCTGAAGGCCCTGGCCCGGGTCGCCCGCATGCTGCGCGATCCCAACGTGGTCGAGAAGCTGCGCGCCACCCGCGACGCCAGCATGATGTATCGCCTGCTCACCGCCGAATCGACATCCAACGCGGCCTGAACTCCCGGCCGCGTTGGATGTCCCCCGCCGGCGCTACGGCGCCGGCCGCAGCTTCGCCGCCGCGTCTTCCGGCGGCAGGACGCTCTCCCCCGGCCGGTAGGTGAAATCCACCATCACGCCCTTGCCGTCCTTCACCGCCGTGGTGCCCACAAAGGCGCCCAGGGTGGACTGGTGATCCCCCTTGCGGAAGGTGATGGGGCCGAACGGCGTGTCGAGCTGCATCCCCTCCGCGGCGGCGATCAGCTTGCCGGTGTCGGTGGATCCGGCCTTGGCGATGATGGCCGCCGCCGCCTTCAGGGTCACGTAGCCCACCACCGAGCCGAGGCGGGGATAATCGCCGTATTTCGCCTGATAGGCCTTGAGGAAGGCATCGTGCGCGGGCGTCGCCAGCGCGTACCAGGGATAGCCGGTGACGATCCAGCCCACCGGCGCCTCGTCCTTCAGCGGATCAAGATATTCCGGCTCGCCGGTGAGGAAGCTCACCACCGCGCGGTCCTTGAACAGGCCGCGGCTGGTGCCCTCGCGCACCAGCTTGGCGAGGTCCGGGCCGAAGGTGACGTTCAGGATGGCGTCGGGCTTCGCCGCGGCGATGGCCTCCACCACCGGGCCGGCGTCGATCTTGCCCTGCGGCGGCCACTGCTCGCCCACCCATTCCACATCGGGACGCAGCCTGGCGAGATGGGCCTTGAAGGCCGCCACCGCCGACTGGCCGTATTCGTAATTGGGCGCGATGGAGGCCCAGCGCTTCGCCGGCAGCTTGGCGGCGGCCTCCGCCAGCATGGCCGCCTGCATGGAATTGGAGGGACGCAGGCGGAAGGTGACGGCGTTGCCCTTCTCCCAGACGATGGCGTCGGTCAGCGGCTCGGCCGCGAGGAAGAAGACGTCGTTGCGCTTGGCGAATTCCGACACCGCCAGCCCCACGTGGGAGAAGAAGGTGCCCGCCAGCAGCGCCACGTGGTCGGCGCTGACCAGCTCGTTGGCCGCGCGCAGGGCATCGGCGGGCTTGCCGGCATCGTCCTTGGAGACCACCTCGAGCCTGCGGCCGAGCACGCCGCCGGCCGCATTCACCTCGTCGCGGGCCAGCTCCCAGCCCTTGCGATAGGGCTCGGTGAAGGCCGGCAAGGCGGAATAGGAATTGATCTCGCCGATGCGGATGGCATCCGGGGACTGGGCGCGGGCCGGCGCGGCGAGCGCGAGAAGCGCGCCAGCGGCGAGCGCGGCGGCAAGAAAGGCCGCGCGAGGCCCGCGCGGACGCAGTTCGAGGACGCAACGGCGCGCTCGCAGGGATGGGACGGCTGGGCGCATGGCTTCCTCCTTCGGCGGCGCGCGGGACAGGCGCCGCATCCAATGGCACGGCGCCCGTGACGACAAGGCGTCGGCACGGCGGAACGGCAATTTTTTCGCACGGCAGGCCCGTGCCGCAATGGAGTCAGGTCCGGGGCGAAAGGTGGGAGCAGGCGCCCCTCGCTCCCGCCGGGGACGGCGCACCGGGAGCGGATAGGGTTCCCGGCATGGTTGGCGAGGCGGCCCGGCGGCGCCGTTGCCCCGGCTGTCGGCCGGGCAGCAAAAAGGCCCGGCGGAAGGCCGGGCCTCTTGGTACTTTGCAGGACCGTCCCGCAGCGCCGGTCCGAAACCTCTACGCTCCGGCAGGCGCCCGATAGCGGGCATCGCCCGGGCGCTGGTTTGGTACCGGCGCGCGCCTCAGCCGCCCGCCATGGGCAGCGGGATGGGCGCGTGCTGGCCGGCGGCAGTGCGGCGCAGCAGGTCGCTCTCCGCCATGCGGTCGGCGTAAGGCAGCTCCAGCCGCTCCCAGATGTCCGACAGCGCCTTCGCCAGATGGGCGATGAGCGCGTCGTCGTGGAACGGCGTGGGGGTGAT
This sequence comes from Xanthobacter autotrophicus, assembly GCA_017849325.1. Classification (GTDB taxonomy): domain Bacteria; phylum Pseudomonadota; class Alphaproteobacteria; order Rhizobiales; family Xanthobacteraceae; genus Xanthobacter; species Xanthobacter autotrophicus_B. The sequence goes on from JAFIHR010000305.1 coordinate 5,480, forward strand.
ACGCAGCCGCTCGGTGCCGCGCGGCACCGTGGGATAATTGATCGGCTGGATATAGATGCCGTACTCGGCCAGCAGCAGGTCGGAGGCCATCTTGCAGGCCTTCGCGTCGCCCACCATCACCGGGACGATATGGGTCGGCGTCTCCAGCTGCGGCAGGCCGGCGGCGGCGAGCGCCGCCTTCACCTTGGCGACCTGGGCGCGCTGGCCCTCGCGCTCCGCCTGGGAGCCCTTCAGATGACGCACCGAGGCGGCGGCGGCCGCCGCGACGGCCGGCGGCAAGGCGGTGGTGAAGATGAAGCCCGGCGCATAAGAGCGCACCGCGTCGATCATGGCGCGCTTGCCGGTGATGTAGCCGCCGACCACGCCGAAGGCCTTGCCCAGCGTGCCCTCGATCACGTCCACCCGGTCCATCACTCCGTCGCGCTCGGCGACGCCGGCGCCGCGCGGGCCGTACATGCCCACCGCGTGCACCTCGTCGAGATAGGTCATGGCGCCGTAGCGCTCGGCGAGATCGCAGATGCCGGCGATGGGGGAGATGTCGCCGTCCATGGAATAGACGCTCTCGAAGGCGATGACCTTCGGCCGGTCGCCGGCGGCCTTCAGCAGCTCCTCGAGATGCTCGAGGTCGTTGTGGCGGAAGATGGCCTTCTGCCGGCCGCCCTGACGCACGCCCTCGATCATGGAATTGTGGTTGAGCTCGTCGGACAGCACCACGCACTCGGGAATCAGCTTCACGATGGTGGAGATGCCGGTGGCGTTGGAGATGTAGCCGGAGGTGAAGACGAGGCCGCTCTCCTTGCCGTGGAGATCAGCGAGCTCGCGCTCCAGCATGATGATCTCGTGGCTATTGCCGGAGATGTTGCGGGTGCCGCCGGCACCGGCGCCGCGCTTCTTCGCGGTTTCGCACATGGCCTCCACCACCTTGGGGTGGCTGCCCATGCCGAGATAGTCGTTGGAGCACCAGACCACGATGTCGCGCGGCCCGCCGGGTGAATGCCACACGGCGCGGGGGAAGTGCTGCGCGTCACGCTCGATTTCCGCAAAGGTCCGATACCGGCGCTCGCGACGCAGGGCATCGATGGCGTCGACGAAGAAGCGATCGTAATTCATTCAGGATCCTACCGGGCGCTCAAGACCGGCCCCACCCGGTCCGTCTTGATTTCTTATGACAACACCCTGCTCCTTGTAGCAATGCCAATCAAGGGCCGAAGGGCAAGCGCGGCGATCCGGCGCGGATCGCCCTGGGTCAACGGATTCCATCATGCAGCGCAGCGATTTTCCGGGGCGGACGCCGGCTGCCGGAGGCCGCCCGCAGGTGTGCGGAAATTGCAACGCTGCTCCACCGGACGACCCCCGGCTTTGATATTCATCAAATCACCCCTTGCGCCGGAGGGGCGGATACCTTAAATGCCCGCTTGCCCAAATTCGCACGTGCCTGTGGTCGCGTGTCGGTCGGTAGGACTCCGGACAAGAGGCCGGAAAGCTGCCAGGACGACCGATAGCCGGAGGGAACCGGCCCACCCCGCTCCTCACGCGGGGGACGTGACTTGAAGCAACGACGTAAGGGCTTTTTTGGTCTCGGTGGGCCCTCCAAAGGCCGACTGTACTGAAGAGGCACTACATCTTGCCGGCCGTGCGGAGCGGGACTCCCTCTCCAAACGTGCGCAGTCTCCTTCGTGGCGCGGTTTTCACCGCAGCGCGGGGTCGTCTGCCGTTCGGTCCGATGATGCGGCCGGGATATGAGCCCGGCGAAGCGGGTACGACCCGAAGGCGCGTTGCGTGTCCAAAGCGCGAAGCTCCGGAGGGTGCGTGCCCCGGATGGCAAAGCTGATCCGAAGGTTCGGACGCTTGGCCCTCCGTCTAGTCGTCGCGCGGATCCCCGCGCTTCACGAGGCTTCAGGTCACGGGGAGGACACCATGACCGATCGCATCCGCGAATTCTTGAAGACCCGACGCGAGGACGGTCCCTGTGTTGTCGTGGACCTGGATGTGGTGCGCGCGAACTATCGCTCGTTCGCCCATGCGCTGCCGGACACGCGCGTTTTCTATGCGGTGAAGGCCAATCCCGACGCCGCCATCCTGAAGGCCCTGGAGGAGCTCGGCTCCTCGTTCGACTGCGCCTCCACCGGCGAGATCGAAATGGTGCTCGCCACCGGCGCGGGCCCGGAGCGCATCTCCTTCGGCAACACCATCAAGAAGGAGCGCGACATCGAGCGCGCCTTCAAGCTGGGCGTGCGCCTGTTCGCGGTCGACTCCTACGAAGAGGTGGAGAAGGTCGCCCGCGTGGCGCCGCGCGCCAAGGTGTTCTGCCGCATCCTGTGCGACGGCGCCGGCGCCGAATGGCCGCTGTCGCGCAAGTTCGGCTGCGAGCCGGAGATGGCGGTCGACGTGCTGGAGCATGCGCATCGCCTCGGCCTCACCGCTTATGGCGTGTCGTTCCACGTGGGCTCGCAGCAGAACAACGTGAACGCCTGGGACGGGGCGCTGTCCTCCGCCGCCATGATCTTCCGCGAGTGCGCCGAGCGCGGCATCTCGCTCGCCATGGTGAACCTCGGCGGCGGCTTCCCCACCCGCTATCTCAAGGACGTGCCGGCGGCCAAGAATTACGGCGAGGCCATCTTCTCCTCGCTGCGCAAGCACTTCGGCAACCGCATCCCGGAGACCATCATGGAGCCGGGCCGCGGCATGGTGGGCAACGCCGGCATGATCGAGACCGAGGTGGTGCTCATCTCGAAGAAGTCGGAGACCGACGCGCTGCGCTGGGTCTATCTCGACATCGGCAAGTTCGGCGGTCTCGCCGAGACCATGGACGAGGCCATCCGCTATCCGCTGCGCACCCCGCGCGATGGCGACGACGTGGCGCCCTGCGTGCTCGCCGGCCCGACCTGCGATTCGGCCGACGTGCTCTACGAGAAGACGCCGGTGCACCTGCCTCTGTCGCTGGCCATCGGCGACAAGGTGCTCATCGAGGCGTGCGGCGCCTATACCACCACCTATTCGGCGGTGGCGTTCAACGGCTTCCCGCCGCTGAAGTCCTACGTGATCTGATCGTTTCGCGATCCGGTCCGAACTGATCTGAGGCCCGCGCGGCATCCTGCCCGCCTGGCGCAAGGTCTCCCCCGGTTCTGGCGGCACGCCATCCGGGGGCGATGAGGAGGGGAAGTCTCCCCTCGTCTTCCGCAGCCGTTCCTTTCAAGGCCTTGGCCTGGTCGCATCGCGGCCGGGGCGGCGTTCTTCACGTCTCGGTTGTGGCACAGGAGGTGCCGATGACTGACATTGTGCTGGAATCCGTGGAAGATGTGGCCCCGCGCGAGGCCCTGCTCGACCTGTGCCTGGGCACCGAGCGCTTCGCCAAGTCTTCCGAGCGCCTGCGCGAGGGGCGCCTGCCCGCGGAGGGTCTCGCCTTCTCGGCCCACGGCCCCGACGGCCGCCTCGCCGGCACCGTGCGGCTGTGGAACGTCACCGCCGGGCCGGGCAAGGCGGCGCTGCTGCTCGGGCCGCTGGCGGTGCATCCGTGGTTCCGCAAGAGCGGGCTCGGCGGCGCGCTCATGGAGCAGGCGGTGGCGGAAGCCGCCGCCCGCGGCCATGGCGCCATCGTGCTGGTGGGCGACGCGCCCTATTACGGCCGCTTCGGCTTCTCCGCCGAAAAGACCGCCCAGCTCTGGATGCCGGGCGCCTACGACCGCAACCGCCTTCTGGCGCTGGAGCTGACCGCCGGCGCCTTCGACGGCGCGCGCGGCCTCATCAGCCCCACGGGGCGGAAGGTGGCGACGCCCTCCCTCAACGAGCTCATCGCCGGCGCCGCGGACTTCCGCAAGAGCGCCTGAGCGAGGGTGGGGCGGCGCGCCCCGTGCATCCTTCCATCCGCGGAGGGGATCGACCGCTCGCAGCAGCGAGCGGGGCGGCCCTCCGCCGGACGCGGGCCCACTGTCAGGACCGCCGGAAGCCATGCCCGCCATTCGGGATCCAGGTTGTTTTTACCCGAAGCGGCGCGCCGCCCCAGTTTTCCACTACGAGACGCCCGGCCATCGCACCGACGATGGGCGGGCGTCTTTTTGGGGCGGGCGTTTGTTTTGCGACCGGGGCTCCGCGCGGGCGCAGCTATTCCGCCGCCAGCGCCCGGGGTGCGGCCGGCGGGGCGCGGAAGCGGGCTAGCAGCGCCGCCTCCTCCGCCTTCGCCACCTTGAGGGCGCGCGCCTTCACCGGGCCGAAGCCGCGGATCTTCTCCGGCAGCGCGGCGATGGCGACGGCGGTGGCGTGGTTGTCGCGGGTGAGCTCCTCCAGAAGCTCGGTGACGGTGCGCTCGTAATCCGCCAGCAGCGCCCGTTCTCCGCGCCGCTCCGCGCTGTAGCCGAAGAGGTCGAAGGGCGTGCCGCGCAGGCCCTTCAGCTTCGCCAGCAGGGAAAAGCCGCGCATCATCCACGGTCCGAAGCGCATCTTTCCGGGCTCGCCGGTCACCGGATCGGGCCGGGCGAACAGCGGCGGAGCGAGGTGGAAGGTGAAGGAGAGGTCGCCCTCGAAGGCCGCATTCACCTGCTTGAGGAAATCGCCGTCGGCGAACAGCCGCGCCACCTCATACTCGTCCTTGTAGGCCATCAGCTTGAA
>JAFIHR010000306.1 GCA_017849325.1 Xanthobacter autotrophicus
CGGGTGGTGACCGGCGCCTCAGCCCCGTCCTCGCCGGGCGCGGCGGGAACGGTGGGGGGCGCGGCGGCTTCCTCGCTCGCCTTGGCGATCAATAGGTGCTGGTGCGCCTTGGCCGCCACCTGGGGCGCATGGGTGACGCACAGCACCTGAACCTTCGCCGACAGCCGCGCGAGGCGCTCGCCGATGGCGTCCGCCACCGCGCCGCCGACGCCGGTGTCGATCTCGTCGAAGATGAGCGTGGGCGCCGAGCCGCGATCGGCCAGCACCACCTTCAGCGCCAAAAGGAAGCGCGCCAGCTCGCCGCCCGAGGCCACCTTCATCATCGGCCCGGCCCGCGTGCCCGGATTGGTGCGCACCCAGAATTCCACCGCATCATAGCCCGCCGGCCCCGCCGCGCCCGGATCGCTGGTCACACGGGTGATGAAGGCGGCGCGCTCCAGCTTGAGGGGCGGCAGCTCGGCGGTCACCGCCTTGTCGAGGGCGGCGGCGGCACCGTGGCGATCCTTGGACAGCGCCTCGGCGGCGGCGCGATAGGCCGCCTCGGCATCGGCCGACACCTTCTCGAGCCCGGCAAGGTAGGTGGCGCTCTGGTCGAGGCGTTCGAGATCGGCCGCAAAGCGCGCCGCGACGGCGGGCAGGTCCTCGACGCTCACGCCGTATTTGCGGCCCGCCGCACGCAAGGCGAAGAGGCGCTCCTCGATGCGTTCCAGCTCGGCCGGCTCGAAGGCAGCGTCGGCCAGCGCATGCTCGAGATGGGACCTCGCCGATTCCAGGGCGTCGAGGGCCTGGTCGATGGCCTCCACCGCCGGGCGGATGAGATCCTGCGCTTCCCCCGCCCGCCGCTCCAGGCGCCGCACCGCGGCCGAAAGCGAGGGAACCGGCGAGGCGCTGCCCGCCACGACGGAGAGCGCCTCGTCGAGGTCGCCGGCGATCTTCTCCGCCCGCATCATGGCGCTGCGCCGCTCCGCCAGCGCCGCCTCCTCGCCGGGCTCGGCCGCGAGGGCCGACAATTCCTCCACCGCATGGCGGGTGAAATCGGCTTCCCGGGCGGCGGCTTCCAGCCGGGCGCGCTCCTCGCGGGCATTGTCGAGGGCCTCGCGCCAGATGCGCCACAGGCTGGCAAGGCCGCTCGACGCATCGGCGAGGCCACCGAAGGCATCCAGCAGCTCGCGATGGCTCGCCGGATCCACCAGCGCCCGGTCGGCGTGCTGGCCGTGCAGCTCGATGAGGCAGGCGCCGAGCGCGCGCAGGGTCTGCACGCTGACCGCCTCCTCGTTGACGCTGGCGCGGGTGCGCCCGTCCGCCATCTGCACGCGGCGCACCACCACCTGGCCCTCGTCGGGGATGTCGGCGGCGGCGAGGATGTCGTGGGCGGGATGATCGCCGGCGAGGTCGAAGGCCAGCGTCACCTGCCCCTTGGCGGCGCCGTGGCGCACCAGCGAGCCGTCGCCCCGCCCGCCGAGGGCGAGGGACACCGCATCGAGCAGGATGGATTTGCCCGCCCCCGTCTCACCAGTGAGGGCGGTCAGCCCGTCAGACAGGGTGAGATCGAGCTTCTCGATAAGGACGATGTCCCGGATCGAGAGCGATGCGAGCATGTATCCTCAGCCTTGCCCCATCTTGAACGCCTTGCTGATCCAGGAATCCTTGTTGTCCTTCGGCTCCACGCCGCCGGACTGGACCAGCTTGTAGGCGTCCTTATACCACTTGCTGTCGGGGAAATTGTAGCCGAGCACGGCGGCCGCGGTCTGCGCCTCGTTGACGATGCCGAGCGCCATGTAGGCCTCCACCAGACGGTAGAGCGCCTCCTCCACCTGCCGGGTGGTCTGATACTGCGTCACCACCGTCTTGAAGCGGTTGATGGCGCCCGTGTAGTTGCGCTGGTCGAGGTAATAGCGGCCGATCATCATCTCCTTGGCGGCGATCTGATCGCGGGCGACTTCCACCTTCTTGCGGGCCGTGGCCGCATATTCCGTATTGGGATACTTGCGGATCACCTCGTCCAGCGCGTCGAGCGCCTGGGTGGTGCGGCGCTGGTCGCGGGTGATGTCCGGGATGTTCTCGAACAGCGAGGAGGCCACCAGATATTGCGCATAGGCGGCGTCGGGCGAGCCGGGATAGAGCGCCACGTAGCGCTTGCCGGCGGCGATGGCCTCGTCGTACTTGCCCGCCTCGAAATAGGAATAGGTGCTCATCAGCAGCGCCTTGCGGGCCCATTCCGAATAAGGGTGGACGCGATCCACGTCCTCGAAGCGCTTGGCCGCGGCGTCGGGGTCCTGCTTGCGCAGATAGGTGAGGCCCTCGTTGTAGATCTTCTCGGCCGGCTCGTCCGGAACGACCACGTCGTCCTTGTCGGTGGCGCAGGCCGCGAGCGACAGGCTCGCCACCATCAGCACGGGCAGCAGCGCGAGCTTCAGGAGCGCGCCGATCTTGTGTGCCTCGTAGAAGAACCGCATCCGATCTGATTCCGTCCTGCGCCGGCTGGCGTGGTGTTTTAGATGAGGATCGCGCGGAAGGAAATGTCGCACAGCGAC
>JAFIHR010000042.1 GCA_017849325.1 Xanthobacter autotrophicus
TGGCGCGGAATGACGTGGACATGCAGGTGGAACACCACCTGTCCGCCGGCCGCCTCGTTGAACTGCTGCACCGTCACGCCGTCGGCCTGGAAGGCGGCCTTGCCGGCGATGGCGATCTTCTTCGCCACCTTGATCACGTGGGCGAGGTCGTCGGGATCGATGTCGAGGATGTTGCGGGCCGGCGCCTTGGGAATCACCAGCGTATGGCCGGGGCAGCGCGGCATGATGTCGAGGAAGGCGATGGCCTTCTCGTCCTCATAGACCTTCTGCGCCGGCAGCTCGCCGCGCAGGATCTTGGCGAAGATGTTGTTGGGATCGTAAGCCGGGGTCGCGCTCATGGGGCTCCTCCTGATCGTTCCCGAGCACATCGCAGGGCGCGCGCGAGGGGTCAAGGGGCGGAGGCCGGGGCAAGAGCGCGCGGGACGGTCGGCGCGCCTTGGTCCGCGCCGTCGCCGCGGCTGCGCCTCAGCCGAAGCGGCCGGTGATGTAGCGCTGGGTGCGCGGGTCCTTCGGCGTGGTGAACAGCGCGTTGGTGGGGCTGAACTCCACCAGTTCGCCCAGATACATGAAGGCGGTATGGTCGGAGACGCGAGCCGCCTGCTGCATGTTGTGGGTGACGATGACGAGGGTGTAGCGCTCCTTGAGCTCGTCCATGGTCTCCTCGATCTTCGCCGTGGTGATGGGATCGAGGGCCGAGCAGGGCTCGTCGAACAGGATGATCTCCGGCTTCACGGCGATGGTGCGGGCGATGCACAGGCGCTGCTGCTGCCCGCCGGAGAGGCCGAGGCCGCTGCGCTTGAGGATGTCCTTCACCTCGTCCCACAGGGCGGCCTGACGCAGGGCCGATTCCACCCGCTCGTCCAGCTCCGTGGGCGAGCATTCCTCGTTGAGGCGCACGCCGAGGGCCACGTTGTCGTAGATCGACATGGGGAAGGGCGTCGGCTTCTGGAACACCATGCCGATGCGGGCGCGCAGCGTCACCGGATCCACCGCATGGTCGAGGATGTTCTCGCCGTCCACCAGCACCTCGCCGGTGACCCGCTGGTCGAAATAAAGGTCGTACATGCGGTTGAACACCCTGAGCAGGGTGGACTTGCCGCAGCCCGAAGGGCCGATGAAGGCGGTCACCTTGTTGCGGAAGATCGGCACGCTCACGTCGGTCAAGGCGTGGGTGTCACCGTACCAGAAGTCCACGTGCCGGGCCTCCAGCTTCACCGCCGGCGCGCCCTCGTCGGGGGCCGGCTGGGCGCGCGGCACCGGCGGGGCGGCGGTGGTCTGCGCCGTGTGGCGCGCTTCGGCGGCACGGCCCTGCACCTCGGCTTTCAGCTCCTGCTCGCTGAGCGGAGCGGATGCGGCGGGCGGGGGGGTGGTCGAATGCGCGGACATGGCGAACGGGCCTCGCTTCTGATCGTGCCTTGACGGGCGTTTCCTGCGGTACGTTTCCCGCGGTGCTGCCGTGGCGATGCGGTTCTTGCGTCCGGCCGGCACGGCCATGCTACGCGGCCAAGGCGGCAGCGGGATGAACCTTGCTCCGGCGCTCCCTCGGCACCGGGCCGGCACGCGGGCATTGCCCTCGGCAGGGGACGGCACAGGCGGCAGCGCGCGAACCTTCACGTGCATGCAACCGCATTATGCCGCGCCGCAACAGCCATGTCATTGCGTGGGAATACGCACCCCTCCGCCGGGGCGGCAGGGACGATCAGTTCTGTCCCTGGCTCTGCGCCTGGGCGATGCGCGCGGAGAGCCGCCCCTCCTCCGCCCGCACATTCTGGCGGGTGTCGAAGCCGGTGCCGCGCAGCGGCGCGACATCGAGCGAATCGAGGCCCACCGCGAGGCGCACATATTCCTCGGTGGGACACATGTCGCGACCGGCGTCGAAGCCGATCCAGCCGATCTTGGGCACATAGGCCTCGGCCCAGTGGCGCGCGGTGCCCGCATCGCCCGAGGCGAGGTAGCCGGAGATGTGGCGGGCGGGGATGGAGTGGAGGCGCGCCACCGAAGTGAACAGGTGGGCGACGGCGCCGGAGCAGCCGGTGCCGGTCTTCAGCGCCTCGCCGGCCGGGAGCACGTCGCTCAGGGCGGAGGTGGGAACCTCGGCGATTCGCTCCTTCAGCGTCGCCATCAGGGTGTGCAGGAAGCTCAGGGGGTCGTCGGCCGAGAACGGCAGCGACCGGGCGAGCTTCAGCACCGCCTCGTCCGGCTCTGTGAGTTCGGTCTGGCGCAGGAAGAGGGGCGGGGGGAAGCGTTCCACCGTGCCGCGCAGGATGCCGGTGGTGTCCTGGGTCTCCACCTCGCCCTCGGCGATCACGGTGAGCACGTCCACCGGCCCGTCGAGGGTGAAGGTGTGGCAGAGGTTGCCGAAGGCGTCCTCCGCCGGATTCAGGCGGCAGTCGGAGAACAGGTCGAGCGTCCAGCGCAGGATGAACTGCCCGTCGTGGGAGCGCGGCGTCAGGCGCACCGTGGCCGTGGTGTTGCGGGCGGGCGGCTCGAAGCGCTGGGTGATCTCGTGACGAATGCGCACTCGCATGGCCTGCCTCTCAGCCTTTCTCTCAGTACGCGCGGATCTGTCTCGCCCGGCACCCTGGGGCGCCGGAGCCGGCCGTCAGGTCAGATACTGCTCGGTGATCTCGGCGCCGAGCTTGTTGTTGTCCGAGATGAACTCGGAAATGAATTCATGCAAGCCGGTCTGGAAGATATCCTCGATCGATCGGTTGGTGAGCCGCGCCAGCATGGAGCGGCCGAGCCGCTGCGACGGGCCCTGCCGCCCGTAGGCGCCGGCGATGTCGTCGAGGTTGCGCGCCAGGCTGTCGTAGCAGGCGGCCAGCGAGCGCGGCATCTGCCGGTTGAGGATCAGGAGGTCGGCCACCAGCCAGGGCTTCACGCTGTCGCGATAGACCCAATGGAAGGCGGTGAGCGCCGACACGGAGCGCAGGATGGAGGTCCACTGGAAGTAGTCCAGCGGGCCGCCCACGTGCTCCTTCTCCGGCAGCAGCACGTGGTATTTCACGTCAAGGATGCGCGCCGTGTTGTCGGCGCGCTCGAGCTGCACGCCGGAGCGGGCGAACCAGTAGGCATCGTTGCGCAGCATGGTGCGGAAGGTGGCGCCGTCGAAGCGAAGCGAGGTTTCCTTCACGAAGGCGAGGAAGCGCGCCAGCTCGTCGCGGGTCAGCGGCCGGTTGGGGAAGTTGCGCAGCTCGATCCAGGCCGAGTTGATCACGTCCCACATCTCGGAGGTCAGCGCCGTGCGGACCGAGCGGGCGTTGGTGCGCGCCACCTCGAAGCAGTTGCGGATGGAGGAGGCGTTCTCCGCCTCGAAGGCGAGGAAGGAGACCACGTTCTCCTCGGTGGCTTCCTCCAGCGGGCCGTAGCGGTTGGTGTAGAGGTCCGCGCAGCCGGCCGAGAGCACCGCCGAGCCCCATTCGTTGGTGGAGCCGCCGTAGGTCACCGGCGTGTAGGCGAGGCGCTGCGACACGTCGAGGATGCGCGCGAGGCAGTCGGCGCGCTCCACATAGCGGGTGAGCCAGTAGAGATTGTCGGCGGTGCGGGAAAGCATGGAAGCCCTTCCGGAAGATGGTTCAGGCGGGAGGCGCCGGGGGCGCCCGGAAAACGCGGGGACGAAGCCGGAGCCGGCGCCGTCAGACGTCCAGGACCCAGGTATCCTTGGTGCCGCCGCCCTGGCTGGAGTTCACCACCAGGGAGCCCTCCTTCATGGCCACGCGGGTGAGGCCGCCGGGCACGATGCGCACCTTGTCCGAGCCCGAGAGGATAAAGGGCCGCAGGTCCACGTGGCGCGGCGCCACGCCCTGCTCCACCAGAGTGGGGCAGGTGGAGAGTGCCAGCGTCGGCTGGGCGATGAAATTGTCCGGCGTGGCGGAGACCTTGGCGCGGAAGGCCTCGATCTGCGCCTTGTCGGCGGTGGGGCCCACCAGCATGCCGTAGCCGCCGGAGCCGTGCACTTCCTTCACCACCAGCTCGGGCAGGTGCTCCAGCACGTACTTCAGGTGGTCGGGCTCGCGGCAGCGCCAGGTGGGCACGTTGGGCAGGATCGGTTCCTCGCCGAGATAGAATTTGATGATCTCGGGCATGTAGGAATAGACCGCCTTGTCGTCGGCGACGCCCGTGCCCACCGCATTGGTGAGGGTGACGTTGCCGGCCTGGTAGGCGCTCATGAGGCCCGGCACGCCGAGCACGCTGTCGCGGCGGAAGGCCAGCGGATCGAGGAAGTCGTCGTCGAGGCGGCGGTAGATCACGTCCACCCGCTTCGGCCCCTCGGTGGTGCGCATGTAGACCACCGCATCCTTCACGAACAGGTCGCGGCCTTCCACCAGGTCGACGCCCAGCTTGTCGGCGAGGAAGGAGTGCTCGTAATAGGCCGAGTTGTAGATGCCGGGGGTGAGGATCACCACGTTCGGCTCGTGCCCCGAATGGGGCGAGAGGGAGCGCAGGGTGGCGAGCAGGTCGTCGGCGTAATTCTCCACCGGCGCGACCTTGTACATGGAGAACAGCTCGGGGAAGAGCCGCAGCATGATCTCCCGGTTCTCCAGCATGTAGGAGACGCCGGAGGGGGTGCGGGCGTTGTCCTCGAGCACGTAGAAGGTGCTCGGGTCGGTGCGCACGATGTCGATGCCGGCGATGTGAACGTAGAGGTCGTGCGGCACCCGCTGGCCGTTCATCTCGGGGCGGAACGCCGGGTTCTTGTAGACCAGCTCCTCGGGGATCTTGCCGGCCTTCAGGATCTCGCGCTTCGAATAGACGTCGTGGATGTAGTGGTTGAGCGCCTTGACGCGCTGCTCCAGTCCCTTGGACAGCTGGACCCACTCCTCCTTGGTGAGGATGCGCGGCACGATGTCGAAGGGGATCAGGCGCTCCTGGGCATTCTGCTCGCCATAGACGGCGAATGTGATGCCGATGCGCCGGAAGATGAACTCCGCTTCCTTGCGGCGGTGGGCGAGCACGTCCTGGGGCACGTTCGACAGCCACTGGCTGAGGGTTTCGTACGCGGGCCTGACCGTGCCATCCGAACTGGACATTTCGTCGAACGTTTGCCGCATCGCAGTGCCACTCCGGATCAGCGCTGGCCGTTGTTGAGCCAGTTGAGTTATTGAGCCACACGGGCCGATTGGAACTCTACAAGCATCGAGCCAAAGAAGTACATGCCGCGAAAGGCGTCCCGCCTGCTACGCCTAAGCTTGGTGAACGACTAAGGTAAGGACATTTGTTGTGCAGTTGCTGCATGATGCGGCAATGGGAGGTCGAATGACGGAAGCAGATGGCGCGCAATTGGTCACGGCGGCACTTCTGGTGATTGGCGACGAAGTCCTCTCTGGCCGCACCAAGGATCAGAACATCGGCCATGTGGCGGCGCGATTAACCGAAGTCGGGATCGATCTCAAGGAAGTTCGTATCGTTCCCGATGAGGAAGATGCCATTGTGGCAGCGGTGAACGCGCTTCGGGCGCGCTACACCTATGTTTTCACCACCGGCGGCATCGGTCCGACCCATGACGACATCACCGCCGATTCGGTGGCGAAGGCCTTCGGCGTCTCCATCGACGTGGACGAGCGGGCCCGCGCCATGCTGCTCGAGCGCATTCCCGAGGTGGAGCTGAACGAGGCGCGCCTGCGCATGGCGCGGATTCCCGCCGGTGCCTCGCTGGTGGCCAACGAGCTGTCCAAGGCGCCGGGCTTCCGGATCGAGAATGTCATCGTCATGGCCGGCGTGCCGCGCATCATGCAGGTGATGCTGGAAGCGGCGCTGCCGGAGCTGCGGAAGGGCCGGCCGATGCTGTCGAAGACGGTGCTCGCCATGGCGCTGGAAGGCGACATCGCCGAGCCTCTGGCGGCCATTGCCCGGCGCTTTCCGGAGGCGGTGATCGGTTCCTATCCGTTCCGTGACGAGAATGGAAAGTCTAATACCAATCTGGTGGTGCGCGCGCGCGATCCGATGGTGCTGGAAGCCGCCCACGGGGCGGTGGTCGAGATGGTCACGGCCCATGCCGGCCGCAAGGCAGGCAGCGGCGCCTGAGCGAGGATGCTGAAGGCGGGCGTTCGGGCTCCGGTCGGGCGCCCTCTCCACAGTGCGGAGGAGGGACCCCGATCGTGGCGCTACCGCTGCGACAAATGGCCGGCGAGGACCGCGTGCAGCCCTCGCGCCTCAATAGGCCTTGTGACGCAGCACCTCGAGGAAGGTCCGGGCGATGATCTGCAGGTCGAGCCAGATGGACCAGTTGTTGATGTACCAGAGGTCGAGCTCGATCCGCCGCTCCATGAGCTCGAGCTGCGCCGTCTCGCCGCGGAAGCCCTTGCACTGCGCCCAGCCGGTGATGCCCGGCTTCACATGCTGGCGGAAGGCGTAGCCCGCGATCAGCTTGGAATAGGCGTCGTCATGGGCGATGGCGTGGGGGCGCGGGCCTACCACCGACATGTGGCCGAACAGCACGTTGAGGATCTGCGGCAGCTCGTCGAGGCTGGTGGAGCGCAGGAACTTGCCCACCCGGGTCACGCGCTTGTCGTTGCGCTGCGCCTGGGTGACCACCGCGCCGTCCTCCATCACCGTCATGGAGCGGAACTTGAAGATGGTGAACTGCCGCCCGCCGAAGCCGTTGCGCCGCTGGCGGAAGATCACCGGCCCCTTGCTGTCGAGCTTGATGGCGATGGCGATGGCGGCGAACAGCGGCAGCAGCACGGTCATGGCAACGCCGGAGACGGCGATGTCCAGCACCCGCTTCTGCCCCAGCTCGAAGCGCGACAGCGGCGCGCGCTGCACCTCGATGGCGACGGACTGGCCGAAGTCCACCCGCGGCGCGTCGAGGAGCTGGTTCACCGACAGGTCGGGCAGCAGCTTCACCGACAGGGGCAGGGCGCGCAGCTGGGCCCGCACCCGCTCCAGGCGCGTCAGGTCAGACCAGGGCATGGCCACCACCACCTCGTCCACCCGCTGCTGGCGGGCGAACTGGAGGGCGGCCTTGAGGATCTCGTTGTCGGTGGCGTTGGTGGTGTCCTCCGCCTTGGGAAGGACGAACCGGCGCACCTCAAGCAGACCGAGGTATTCCAGCACCCGGGTCGGCGCCACATTGGCAAGCTCGTACTCATCGCCGATGACGATGGTGGGCCGGCCCATGACCTTGCCGGCGGCCAACTCCTTGCGCAGCCAGGTGGCGATCACCCAGCGATAGACCGGCAGCACCAGGAAGCCAGCCCCGGCGAACACGCCGGTGGCGAGGCGGGAGGTATCGTCGCCCACCTTGAAGCAGAAGATCACCGTACCGACGAACAGCACGGCGAAGGTCCAGTCGGTGATGGCCGCGGCGAGCTGCTCGCCGGCGCGGCTCAGCCGCCAGGGCCGGTAGAGGCCGCGCGCCTGGGTCGCGAGCACGAACGCCACCGATGCGGCGATGCCGTTGCCCAGCGTGCGCGTGGCGTCCAGCGCCGTCTCCGTCTCGGAAAAGAATTGTGCGCTCAGGAAGCTCAACAGCAGGATGATTGCGATGTCGCCCAGCGCGATGAAGGGCGCCAGGGCGAAATAATCCAGCTTGGAAGCACCTGCCCACCGGCGGACCTTGCCGCTGGCTGCTTCACTCCGAGCATTATCCGTTGAAAACGTCATCCCGCCCTCGGGTCTTGCGTCAAAGTCGTCGGGTCGAAACGTAAGGCTTAAGAAGCACCTATGCGGAGCTTTTACCATCGATCGTAGTGCGGCGCAAGAGAGTATTCGAGCGCGTGCATGTGTTGCTATCAGGTATACAATGTATACTGTCAGTTGCAAAAAATGTATTAGATCCTAACGTGAATGTATAGATTATGGCGTCTGGGCGGCGCGTTTAACGTTTGTTGGTACAGAATAATTATTTTCTTCGCCATTGTGGGGTTCCCCAGACAATCTCGTGCTTTAAAGCGCCGAAGTGTCGGGCGCAAGCCGTCCCTGGTCATTTCTCCGAAGGGCACGCGCGCCCCAAGCGTTTTGCTATTGTGCAAGTGCGAGATGGGTGGTTCCGGCGGTGTCTGCTCACCTTTGCGTTTCCTTTGCGGCTTCCGTTCGGGCCGGTTGCGCCCGCCCTTGCGCCCGGGCGCCGAGGGGACTCTATTCGCCCGGGGGCGCCGATGCCACCACCGGCGGGCCGGTGTGGCGCGAGGAGGGAGCCGTCATGAAGTTCGCCGTGGGACAACCCCATCGCCGTATCGAGGACGCGGCGCTGCTGGAGGGTGGGGGACGCTATGTGGGGGATGCGGCGGTCCGGGCGCGGGCGCTCAGCGCCTTTGTCGTGCGGGCGCCCCACGCCCACGCCCGATTCGCCCTGGGCGGGGTGGACGCGGTGCGCGCCATGCCGGGCGTCCGCCTCGTGCTCACCGGCGCCGACGTGGCGGAGCTCGGCCCCATTCCGGTCGCCGCCTCGATCCCGGTGGTCGGGGAGGAGCGCCTGTGGCACCCGCGCCGGGAGGTATTGTGCCGCGACGAGGTGCGTCACGTGGGCGATCCGGTCGCCTTCATCGTGGCGGAGACCCTCGCTCAGGCGCGCGATGCCGCCGAGGCTCTGGACCTGCGCTGGGAACCGCTGCCCGCCGTCGCCTCCATCGAGGCGGCGCTCGATGCGGGGGCGCCGCGGGTGTGGGCCGAGCGGGCGGGCAACATCGCCTTCACCGGCGAGATGGGCGATGCCGCCGCCACCGAGCGCGCCTTCGCCGGTGCCGCGCGGGTGGTCACGCTCACCCTGGTGAACAACCGGCTGGTCACCAATTACATGGAGCCGCGCGGCGTGCTCGCCGAGGTGGAGGAAGGCGGGCGCATCCGCCTCACCCTGGGCAGCCAGGGCAGCCACCTCATCCGCGATGTCATCGCCGACAAGGTGCTGAACTGGCCGCGCGACGACCTGCGCGTGGTCACGCCGGACGTGGGCGGCGGCTTCGGCACCAAGGCGTTTCCCTATGTGGAATATCCCCTCGCGGCGCTGGCCGCCCGGCAGCTCGGGGAGGCGGTGGCCTGGCTCGGCGACCGCTCGGAGCACTTCGTCGGCGACAGCCAGGGCCGCGACAATCTCACCACCGCCGAGCTGGCGCTGTCGCCCGAGGGGCGCTTCCTCGCCCTCAAGGTGGACCTGCTGGCCGACATGGGGGCCTACCTCTCCCACTACGCGCCCTTCATTCCCTGGATCGGCGCGACCATGCTGCCGGGCGTCTACGCCATTCCGGTATTTCACGCGCGCGTGCGCGGGATCTATACCAA
>JAFIHR010000043.1 GCA_017849325.1 Xanthobacter autotrophicus
ATCCGCCAAGGGTCGCATCCAGGGGACCAGACGATGCGCGCCAAGATCGCAACCCCGCTTTTCGCCCTCTCCCTCCTCGCCCTCCTGCCGTCGGCCGGCGTGCTGGCCTGCACCGGCATCATGCTGAAGACCGCCGACGGCAGCTTCGTGCACGGCCGCACGGCCGAGTTTGCCGTCCCGCTCGATATCTCCATCGCCGTGATCCCGCGCGGCACGTCCTTCACCGGCACCACGCCCGACGGCGCGGGCCTTTCCTACCGGGCGAAATATGCGGCGGTGGGGGCGTCGGCCTTTCACGAGCAGGCGCTGCTCGACGGCATGAACGAGGAGGGGCTCGCGGCGGCGGCCTTCTATTTCCCGACCTTCGCCTCCTATGCGCCCACCACCGCGGCCACTCGGGCGAAATCCGTGGCGCCGAGCGAGTTTCCCAACTGGCTCATCACCCAGTTCGCCACGGTGAAGGACGTGATCGCCGCCGTCGAGGGCGGCGAGATCGCCATCGCGCCGACCATCAAGGAAAAGTGGGGACCGGAGCCGGGCCCGTTCCATTACATCGTCTATGACAAGTCCGGCGCGGCGCTGGTGATCGAGCCGGTGGACGGCAAGCTCCAGCTCCACGCCAGCCCCATGGGTACCATCACCAATTCGCCGTCCTACGACTGGCACATGATCAATCTGCGCAATTACATCGGCCTGCGGCGGGAGAACGTGCCGGCGGTGACGGTGGATCAGATGCACCTGAAGCCGCTCGGCCAGGGCAGCGGCATGATCGGCCTGCCGGGCGACTTCACCCCGCCGTCGCGTTTCGTGCGCGCGGCCGTGTTCTCCGCCGCCGCGCCCACCCCCGCCGATGGCGCGTCAGGGGTGAAGGAGGTGCTTCACATCCTCAACAATTTCGACATCCCCAAGGGCGCCGCCGTGGAGAGGGAGGGCGACACCATCGCCTCCGACTATACCCAGATGACCGGGGCGCGCGATCCCAAGGCGTTGCGCTATTATTGGAAGACCTATGACGATCAGACCATCCGCATGGTGGACCTGAAGGACGCCATCGCGCGGATTCCGGCGGGCACGCCGGCAAGCATGATCTTCCTGGACATCAACTCCGCCCAGCCCATCGTCGACATGACCGGCACGCTGCCGGTGAAATAACCGCGCGCGGGAGAGCGGAGAGCGCTGCCCGCCGGCCCGCCATGGCGGCATGGCGGCATGGGCCGGCAGCAAGGACCGATCGATCGAGGTCCGGCGCGCCGATCCAAAACAAAGCCCGCCGCGACGGCATCCGTCGCGGCGGGCTGTTACATCACGCCGATGCCGACACGCTCACTCCGCCGCAGCGACCTGCGGGCGGGTCCGCGCGAGGCGGGCGCGCTTCAGGAGCTCGGCCACCAGGAAAGCGGTCTCGATGGCCTGCTCGGCGTTGAGGCGCGGGTCGCAATAGGTGTGGTAGCGATCGCGCAGGTCCTCGTCGGAGATGGCCCGCGCGCCGCCGGTGCATTCGGTGACGTTCTTGCCGGTCATCTCCAGGTGGATGCCGCCCGCATGGGTGCCTTCCGCCTCGTGGGCCTCGAAGAAGGCGCGGATCTCCGCCTGCACCCGGTCGAACGGACGGGTCTTGTAGCCGGAGGCCGCCTTGATGGTGTTGCCGTGCATGGGATCGCATGACCACACCACGTTGCGCCCTTCCTTCTCCACCGCGCGGATGAGGCCCGGCAGGTGCTCGCCCACCTTGTCCGCGCCGAAGCGGCAGATCAGGGTGACACGCCCCGCCTCATTGTCGGGCTGGAGGATGTCCAGGAGGCGGATGAGGCCTTCCGGCGCCAGCGAGGGGCCGCACTTGATGCCGATCGGGTTGCGGATGCCGCGGAAGAACTCCACATGGGCATGGTCCGGCTGGCGGGTGCGGTCGCCGATCCACAGCATGTGGCCGGAGGTGTCGTACCAGTCGCCGGAGGTGGAATCCATGCGGGTCAGCGCCTGCTCGTAGCCGAGCAGCAGCGCCTCGTGGCTGGTGAAGAAATCGGTGGTCCGCATCTCCGGGTGCATCTGCGGATCGATGCCGCAGGCGCGCATGAATTCGAGCGCCTGGCTGATGCGGTCCGCCAGCTCCTGGTAGCGCGAGGACTGGGGGGAATCCTTCACGAAGCCCAGCATCCACTGATGGGCGTTCTCAAGGTTGGCATAGCCGCCGGTGGCGAAGGCGCGCAAAAGGTTCAGCGTCGCCGCCGACTGGCGGTAGGCCTCGATCTGCCGGCGCGGGTCGGGCACCCGCGCCTCGGCGGTGAAGGCGATGTCGTTGATGATGTCGCCGCGGTAGGACGGCAGCGTCACCCCGTCCACGGTCTCGGTGTCGGCCGAGCGCGGCTTGGCGAACTGGCCGGCGATGCGGCCCACCTTCACCACCGGCGAGCCGCCAGCGAACGTCATCACCACCGCCATCTGCAGGAAGACGCGGAAGAAATCGCGGATGTTGTCGGCGGAGTGCTCGTCGAAGCTCTCGGCGCAGTCGCCGCCCTGGAGCAGGAAAGCCTCGCCCTTCGCCACCTTGGCGAGCTCGCTCTTCAGGCGGCGCGCCTCGCCGGCGAAGACGAGGGGCGGATAGGAGGCGAGCTTCTCCTCGACCTCGGCCAGCACCGCCCCGTCCGGATAGGTGGGCATCTGCACGCCGGGATAGGAGCGCCAGGAATCCGGACGCCAGCCTTCGGCGCGGCGGGAAGCCTCGGCGCCAGGGACGGATGCGGATTGCGGGCGGGTCACCATGCTACTCTCCCTGATGATTGCCGGAGCGGCACCTGCCGCCCGGGCTCGCCCGCGCGTTCCTCTTGTGTTCGCACAGGCGGAAAGCCGGCTTATACAGGAGGATGGCGGCCAAAGGAAGGTTGGCGCGCCCGCAACCCATGGTGCAGCGCGGCATGGCGTCCGGCTCCGGCGCGCCGCGCATGGCGGCCGCCAGGGGCGCGCGCGGCGCCGACCGCCACCGGATACCGCCCGGGAGACCACCCGCGCCGGCCGGGGCGTCCGGTGCGACGTGGCGTTTCGAGTGGCCACGGCCCCTTCTCTCGGCCTGCCGCCTCGCGTATGAGGGGGCCTGCGGTGCCCGATCGCCCTGGGCACCGGCGGCGGCACCGCGCCGTCGCGGGCGGGCGAGCGCGTCGTCAGCGTGTCTGTTGCGGGACACCATTTTCCCTCGAGGATGTCATGTCCCACCCCAGCGGCCAGCCGGCGCCGGCGGCCCCTTCTGCGCCCGCCTTCCGGGAGTTCGTCGCCATCATCGCCCTGATGATGGGGCTGATGGCCTTCTCCATCGACAATCTGCTGCCCGCCTTCCCGGCCATCCACGCCGACTTCCCGACCACCTCGCCCAACGACGTGCAGATGATGGTCTATGCCTATCTCATCGGCATCGGCTCGGCGCAGCTGCTGTTCGGCACCCTGTCGGACGTGATGGGCCGCAAGCCGGTGCTGATGGCGGGGCTCATCATCTATGTGGCGGGAAGCCTGCTCGCCGCCTTCACCGAGAGCTTCTCCATGCTGCTGTTCGCCCGGCTGGTCCAGGGCATCGGCGGGGCGGCCGGGCGGGTGCTGGCGGTGGCCATCGTGCGCGACCGCTTCGAGGGCCATGAGATGGCGCGGGTGATGTCGCTCGCCATGATGGTGTTCCTCACCGTGCCCATCGTGGCGCCGGCGCTGGGCAGCGTCATCCTGCTCGCCGGCTCCTGGCGCTACATCTTCGCCGCCATGCTGGGGCTGGCGCTCATCCTGTCGGTGTGGTTCGGCGCGCGCATGCCGGAGACGCTCCGGCCCGAGCTGCGCATGCCGTTCTCCCTCGCCGCCATCGGCGCGGGCATGCTGACGACGCTGCGCACCCGCCGCGCGGTGGGCTATTCCACCGCCATGGGCCTGCTGCTGAGCGCGCTGATGACCTATATCGGCACCGCCTCGCAGATCTTCGAGACCGACGTCTACCAGATCGGCCACTGGTTCCCGGCCCTGTTCGCCGCGGTGGCGGGGCTGATGGCGGTGGCGTCCTTCCTCAGCGCGTCCCTGGTCCGCAAGGTGGGCATGCGCCGGCTGTCCCATTTCGGCATCGTCGGCTTCACGGTGGTGGCCGGGATGATGGTTCTGGCGGCGGCGCTGTTTGGAGGACGCCCGCCGCTGCTGCTGTTCTGCCTGCTCATCGCCCTGGCGCAGTTCCTGTTCGCGCTCACCATGCCGAACTTCAACGCCCTCGCCATGGAGCCTCTCGGCGCGGTGGCGGGCACCGCCTCGTCCTTCATCGGCGCCTACACGACGCTGATGTCGGCGCTGTTCGCCTTTCTGGCGGGGCGGCTGTTCGATGGCACAGTGATGCCCGTTTCGGCCACCTACCTGGTGTTCGGCGCCCTCTCCATCCTCTGCGCCCGATGGGCCGAAGGCGGGCGTCCGTCCGCCGCCTGAGCGTTCAAACGCCTCAGCCAGAAGCATTTCAGGGATCCGCGCGCCGGGCCGGCGCGCGGCGGCGCCGTCGTGCGTTGAATTTAATGTTCGTATGACTTGCACGAAACTGTTGACCGGCCCCGAATTCGAGTTTAGTCATACTTGCATGAAATCCGACGACCCCACCCCCCGCCCCGCCGCCGCGCACGCCGCCAAAGGCAACGCGAAGCGCGGAGCGGCGCGCGCCCCCAAGCCGCCTGGCACCGATCCGGCGCAGCCGGCCGCCAAGCGCGCCTACAACCAGGGCGCCCGCGCCCTGGCCGCCGAGAAGACCGCCGAGCGCATCCTCGACGCCTTCCAGCGGCGGGTCTGCGAGGGCTGGTTCGAGGAGATCACGCTGGAGGCCGTGGCGCGCGACGCCGAGGTCACCGTGCCCACGGTGGTGCGCCGCTTCGGCGGCAAGGAGGGGCTGCTCGATGCGGTGCAGGCCCGCCTGTCCGCCGAGATCCAGGAGCGCCGCGCCATCCGCCCCGGCGACGCCTGTGCCGCCATCCGCTCGGCGGTGGAGGATTACGAGGTCGCCGGCGACCTGGTGATCCGCTTCCTGGCCCAGGAGGAGCGCCATGCCCCCTTCAAGGCCATGAACAACATCGGCCGCGCCTATCACCGCGCCTGGGTGGCGAAGGTCTTCGCCCTCTGGCTCGACGACCTCGGCCCCAAGGCCCGCGAGGCCCGGCTCGATGCCCTGGTGATGGCGCTCGATGTCTACGTCTGGCAGGTGCTCCGCCGCGACATGGGCCGCAGCCGCGAGGCCGTCGAGCAGCTCATGCGGAGCTTCGTCGAGGGCATCCTCGGCGAGCCCGTCCGCCCCCTGCCCCACTCTGATCTCTGCCCCGAAGAGGTTTCCACAAGTGACTGACACACAGCGCAAATCCTTCCTGTTCGCCACCTTCGAAGGCGGCGGTTCGGTGACCCCCGCGCTCGGCGTGGTGGAGCAGCTGGTCGCCCGCGGCCACGATGTCCGGGTGATGAGCGATGCCTGCAACCGGCCGGAGAGCGAAGCCTCCGGCGCCCGCTTCGTCCCCTGGACCCGCGCCCCGTCCAAGGCCGATCGGTCCCGCGAGTTCGACACTTTCCACGACTGGGCGCAGGCGACGCCCTTCGACGGCATCGTCAACGTGTTCAACGCCCTGCTCACCGGGCCGGCGCTGGCGTTCGCCGAGGACGTCCGCGCCGAGCTCGCCCGCGAGCCGGCCGACCTCGTGGTCGCCAACGAGATGCTGTTCGG
>JAFIHR010000307.1 GCA_017849325.1 Xanthobacter autotrophicus
CTGGTCGAGCGCATGGCGCGGAGCGGGCGCCCGATCGTCGCGGTGGACCTGCCCTCGGGGCTCGACGGCGCCACCGGGCTGGTGCGCGGCGCCGCGGCGCCGGCGCAGGAGACCGTCACCTTCTTCCGCCGCAAGCCCGGCCACCTGCTGCTGCCGGGGCGCGCGCTGTGCGGCCGGGTCCGGGTGGCGGACATCGGCATTCCCGACGAGGTGCTGGAGACGGTGAAGCCCACCACCTTCGCCAACGGCCCGGAGCTCTGGCGGGCGGCGTTTCCTGTGCCGACGGCCGCCGGTCACAAATATGCCCGCGGCCATGCCGTGGTGGTGAGCGGCGGGCCGTGGACCAGCGGGGCGGCGCGCCTTGCCGCGCGGGCCACGCTGCGCGCCGGGGCGGGCCTCGTGACCCTCGCCTGTCCGCGCGAGGTGCTGTCGCTGACCGCCGGCTCCTATGCCGCGCTGATGGCACGGCCGGTGGAGGACGCCGCCGACCTCGCCGGCCTGCTGGCGGATCAGAGGTTCAATGCGGTGCTGCTCGGTCCCGGCCTCGGGGTGGGAGCGGCGACCCGGGAGAAGATGGCGGCGGCCTCGGGGCGGCATCTGGTGCTCGATGCCGATGCGCTCACCTCCTTTGAAGGCGAGGCGGGTGCCTTCGCCCATCTGGTGGCGGGGGCGCGCTCGGCGGTGATCACGCCCCACGACGGGGAGTTCGCCCGCCTGTTCGCCGGGGTGGAGGAGGTGCTGGGCCCGCCCTCGAAGCTGGCCCGCGCCCGGGCGGCGGCGCGCCGGATCGGCGCCGTGGTGCTGCTCAAGGGGGCCGACACGGTGGTGGCGGCGCCGGACGGACGGGCGTCCATCGCCGAGAATGCGCCGGCCTATCTCGCCACCGCGGGGGCCGGAGACGTGCTGGCCGGCCTCGTCACCGGGCTCCTGGCCCAGGGGATGCCGGCGTTCGAGGCGGCGAGCGCCGCCGTCTGGCTGCACGGCGAGGCGGCGCTGGCGGCCGGGCCGGGGCTCATCGCCGACGACCTGCCGGAGGCGCTGCGCACGGTCTACGCGCGGCTGTTCGAGCAGCTCGAATCGCTGTGAGACGGGGGTGCGGCCCCCGTCTCAGCCGCCCACCTGATAGGTGAGGGAGGCCACCACCAGCCCGTCGCCGTTGCGCTGGGCGAGGATCGCCCATTTTCCCGGATTCTGGCCGACCAGCGCCACCCGCACGGTGGTCTGCGGCGGCACCGGCACGGTATCGTGCCACCACGGCCGCCAGCCGTCGTCGCCGGCATCCAGCAGGCGCACCGGATTGCCGTCGATATGCACCGAAACGGGGGCCGCGAGGCTGTTGGCCAGGGTCAGCACCATCGCCTGTCCGGAGGCGATCTTGCCGAGGAAGGTGGCGGCCGCCGGTTCCGGCGCATTGGCGGGAAGGCCGCCGGCGCCGATCGGCACGTTGAAGCGCGCCGCGCCGGTGAGCGGGATCTGCTGCGGCAGGTCGGCGCCGGGCAGGGGCTCGGGCGGGCCGTCGGCCGGCGTGTCGGCGCTGCCGACCGGGGCGACGATGGCGATCTGGATGGGATCCTTCGCCGTCACGATCTGGATCACCGAGGCATTGGCGGTGTCGAGCGTCGCCGCCACGTCCACCCGCCCGCCGGCGGCGATATTGACGAAGCCGTCCTTGAAGTCGAACGGCGCCACGGGATGCCCGTCCACGGCCAGGGCGTAGATCGGTGGCCCCACCACCTGGAGGCGCAGCAGGAAGCCGGTGGCGTTGATGAAGCGCAGCCGCGCCCGCCCGCCGCCGGGTCCCTCGAAGGTGGGGGAGATGGCGCCGTTCACCGGAAACAGCGGCACGCCGCTTTCCGGCGGGAAGCTCTGGATGAAGACCACATGGTCCGCGCCATAGGCGGGCGGCCCCGGCTCGGCGACGATCAGCGCGCCCGCCAGCGCGCGGCGCGCCAGTCCGGGATCCGAGGCATGATACCAATAGGTGCCGGCATCGCGCGTGGCGAAGCTCACCGTGCGCCTGGCGCCGGGCGCGACGGCCACCGAGGCGGCATCGCCATTGCCGTGGACCTCGCTCGGCAGGCGCACGCCGTGGAAGACGAGGGCGAAGCGCTCCCTCAGGGCGTTGTCGAGCTGGACCGCGAGCGTGTCGCCCTGGGTCGCCCGCAGCACCGGGCCCGGCAGAGCGTCGTTGAACAGGGCGAGCCGGCCCGGTCCCGAGAGGGACATCATGTCGGCATTCTCGGCGGCGCGCAGCGTGACCGGGGCGGCGGGGGCCGGCTGCGCCGCGGCCGGACGCGGCAGCAGCCCGGGCGCGGACAGGGCGGAGGCGGAAATCGCAAGGCCCTGCAGGATGCTGCGGCGGGAGAGGGTGTTCGAGCGCACGCGGTCGTCTCCACGGCTGATGTCGCGCCTCCTTATGCCACGAAATGAGGCAGCCGCCAGCGGCAAAGGCAGGCAGGCAGCGGTTTCCGGCGGTGGCCGGGGCGGCGCCGACGGAGCTGCGGCGGACCGGATGGCCGCGGTCGGGGCGAGGGCGCGCGGCCCGTCCCGTCGCCGGGCGGGATGGCGCCATTTTCTTGCTGCAGCCGGCGCGGAGCATGATATAAGCCGCAACCCGACTGGCCGGAGGCTGGTCGAGCCCCATCGGCGCGCGCGTGCGGCCTTGAAGCGGTGGCCCAAAGCCTCTGGTCGAAGGTCTCGCAGCGCCGCCATCGGCATGCGGGCGTGGCGGAACTGGTAGACGCGCGGGATTTAGGTTCCCGTGACGATGAGTCGTGGGGGTTCGAAACCCTCCGCCCGCACCAAGTTACCGTTTCATCCCCAGCCAGGGCGGCGTCTCGCGGCATGCGCTCAGGGCCCGACGGGCGCGGGGCCGTGGGGCGGGATCAGGAATTCGAACGGACACCGCCCGAGGATGGCGGAGAGGATGTGAAGGCAAGACCATGCAGGTGACCGAAACCCAAGCCGAAGGCCTCAAGCGCGCGTTCCGCGTGGTGGTGCCTGCCACCGATCTCGACGCCAAGGCCGACCAGCGCCTCGACGAGCTCAAGGACCAGGTGACGCTCAAGGGCTTCCGCCCGGGCAAGGTGCCGGTGGCCCACCTCAAGCGGGTCTACGGCAAATCGGTCATGAGCGAGGTGATCGAGCAGACCGTCAACGACACCAACACCAAGATCGTCGAGGAGCGCGGCTTCCGCCTCGCGCTCCAGCCCAAGGTGACGCTGCCCGAAAACGATCCGGAGGCCCAGGGCCTGCTCGATGGCGGCAAGGACCTCACCTACGATCTGGAGCTGGAGATCCTGCCCAAGATCGAGCTCGGCAACTTCAAGGAGATCGCCGTCGAGAAGCCGGTGGTGGAGGTGACCGACGCCGAGGTGGACGAGACCATCGCCCGCATCGCCGACGCCAACCGCCCCTATTCCCCGAAGGAGGGCGCGGCCGGCGACGGCGACAAGGTCATCATCGACTTCGTCGGCACCATCGACGGCGAGAAGTTCGACGGCGGCGCGGGCGAGGAAGTCTCGCTGGTGCTCGGCTCCAAGAGCTTCATCCCGGGCTTCGAGGACCAGCTCATGGGCGTTGCCGCCGGCGAGGAGCGCACGGTCAACGTGACCTTCCCGGAGAATTACGCCAACCCGGAGCTGGCCGGTAAGGCGGCTGCCTTCGCCGTGACCTGCAAGTCCGTGGAGGCCCCCGGCGAGGTGGCTATCGACGACGAGTTCGCCAAGACGCTGGGCCAGGACGACCTCGCCAAGCTCAAGGAGATGGTCAAGGAGCGCCTCGGCGCCGAGCACGCCGGCGTCATCCGCCAGAAGGTGAAGCGCGCCCTGCTCGACGGTCTCGACACGATGCACAAGTTCGAGGTGCCTGCCGGCCTGCTCGCCCAGGAGTTCGAGGGCGTGTGGCAGCAGGTGAACCAGGACCTGACCCTGCAGGGCCGCACCTTCGCCGACGAGGGCACCAGCGAGGACGAGGCGCGCAAGGATTACCTGCGCATCGCCGAGCGGCGCGTGCGCCTCGGCCTGCTCCTTGCGGAAATCGGCGAGCGCAACAATATCCAGGTGTCCGACGACGAGGTGACGCGGGCCGTGGTTGAGCGGGCGCGCCAGTTCCCCGGGCAGGAGCAGCAGGTTTGGGATTATTACCGCAAGAATCCCCAGGCCATGGCTGCGATCCGGGCGCCCTTGTTCGAGGAAAAGGTCGTGGACTTCCTGCTGGAGCTCGCCAGCGTGACCGAGAAGCCGGTCACCAAGGAGGAGCTCTATAAGGAAGAGGACGACGAGAAGGCGGCCTGAGGCATTGAGGGGTCGCGCTCGTCGCCCGCATAAAATCGGCACGGTATGTGCACAGCATCCGGGCACATGCCGTAGCCTGCACTTGAGGACTGAAGATGCGTGACCCTATCGATACCTACATGAACTACCTGATCCCCATGGTGGTCGAGCAGACCAACCGTGGCGAGCGGTCCTACGACATCTTTTCCCGCCTCCTGAAGGAGCGCATCCTCTTCCTAACCGGCCCGGTGGAGGACGGCATGTCCACCCTGGCGGTGGCGCAGCTCCTGTTCCTTGAGGCGGACAATCCGAAGAAGGAGATCTCGATGTACATCAACTCCCCGGGGGGAGTGGTGACGTCGGGTCTCGCCATCTACGACACCATGCAGTTCATCAAGCCGGCGGTGTCGACGCTGTGCATCGGCCAGGCGGCCTCCATGGGCTCGCTGCTGCTCACCGCGGGCGAGCCGGGCATGCGCTTCGCCCTGCCGAACGCGCGAATCATGGTTCACCAGCCGTCCGGCGGGTACCAGGGTCAGGTGACGGACATCATGCTCCACGCCCAGGAGATCCTGAACCTGAAGAAGCGGCTGAATGAAATCTATGTGAAGCACACCGGCCGCGACCTGAAGGCGATCGAGGATGCTCTCGAGCGCGACAACTTCCTCACCGCCGATGCGGCCAAGGAGTTCGGGCTCATCGATTCGGTGATCGAACGCCGTCCCACGGACGACGCCGCCAAGGCCGCCTGAGGCGGTTGGCTTACGGGCGGGAGCGCGGCGCGCTTCCGCCCGGTTTCGCCCCGGGATGGTAAATTCCCCGGGTGCGCGCGGTCCGGCCTCGCGGTGCTCCGCGCCGCCGCCACGACCGTCAAGCGGTTGAAATCACACGCCCCGGCCGTTGCGGTTTGAGGCGGTGGACCGCTTTATTCCCCGCCCTTCGCGGCGCTGCACAAATTTCAGGCCTGCCTTCGAATTCCCCACTTGCGTGCGGTGCGAGATCGCGCTTGCATGGACAGTGAGCCGGCATCGGAAGCTGCGTTGCCCGTCATTCCGCCGTCACACGGCGGAGGGTCGAGCGGCGGGGCGGCCCGCGAGGGACGCTGCCGGACCGGGCGCGACAGGCCGCGGAAGTGGGGGCACGATCTGCCCCGTTCGAGGTGGCGATCACCTCGGTGGGAAAACCCTCCGTTAGCCTTGATCGTGTCAACGTAGGGTGGTCAGCTACGAGCTGATTGTGTGCGTATCGCGAAATTTGGCCGGCTTCTTGCTTGGTCATTTTTCAAAAAGATCCGGCGGGCAAGGCTGCATTTCGGGCCCCCCTCGGCGGATCAGCAGGAGATGAAGTGATGAGCAAGACCGGCGGCAGCGACACCAAGAACACGCTTTATTGCTCGTTCTGCGGTAAGAGCCAGCATGAGGTCCGGAAGCTCATCGCCGGACCCACCGTGTTCATTTGCGACGAATGCGTCGAGTTGTGCATGGATATCATCCGGGAAGAGTCCAAATCCTCGCTGGTGAAATCGCGGGACGGCATTCCGACCCCGAAGGAGATCCGCAAGGTCCTCGATGACTATGTCATCGGCCAGGACCACGCCAAGAAAGTGCTCTCGGTGGCGGTCCACAACCACTACAAGCGTCTCAACCACGCCTCCAAGCACGGCGACGTGGAGCTGGCCAAGTCCAACATCCTGCTGGTGGGCCCCACGGGCTCCGGCAAGACGCTGCTGGCCCAGACGCTGGCGCGCATCCTCGACGTGCCCTTCACCATGGCCGACGCCACCACGCTGACCGAAGCCGGCTACGTGGGCGAGGACGTGGAGAACATCATCCTGAAGCTGCTCCAGGCCGCCGACTACAACGTCGAGCGGGCCCAGCGCGGCATCGTCTATATCGACGAGATCGACAAGATCAGTCGCAAATCTGACAATCCGTCCATCACCCGGGACGTCTCGGGCGAGGGCGTGCAGCAGGCGCTGCTGAAGATCATGGAAGGCACGGTGGCCTCGGTCCCGCCCCAGGGCGGCCGCAAGCATCCGCAGCAGGAGTTCCTGCAGGTGGACACCACCAACATCCTGTTCATCTGCGGCGGCGCCTTCGCGGGCCTCGACAAGATCATCTCGTCGCGCTCCATCGGCAGCACCTCCATCGGCTTCCACGCCAAGGTGGCGCCGCCCGAGGAGCGCCGCCCCGGCGAGGTGTTCCGCGACGTGGAGCCCGAGGACCTGCTGAAGTACGGCCTCATCCCCGAGTTCATCGGCCGTCTGCCGGTCCTGGCGACGCTCGAGGACCTCGACGAGGCGGCGCTGAAGAAGATCCTCGCCGAGCCGAAGAACGCGCTGGTCAAGCAGTACCAGCGGCTGTTCGAGATGGAGAATGTGGACCTCACCATCCATGAGGAGGCGCTGGGCGCCATCGCCCGCAAGGCCATCGAGCGCAAGACCGGCGCCCGCGGCCTGCGCTCGATCATGGAAGGCATCCTGCTCGACACCATGTTCGACCTGCCCGGCCTTGAAGGGGTGGAGGAAGTGGTGATCAGCCGGGAGGTGGTCGAACAGAATGCGCGTCCGCTCTACATTTATGCGGACCGTGTCGGCGATGCGGGCGCCAGTGCGTGACCTGCACCACCCCAACAACTTCCCCCGCGCGTTGCGTGCGGGGGAAAGGGTACGCTTTGATCGATCGATCCCCGAGTTATTGAGTCCTTCGCATTCGTCGTGCGCGTCCGTAGCGACCCTTGAAACGGGTCAGGCGCGTGTCCATGTTCATCCCGAAAGTTCCGGTCTGTGGGCTCGGACTTCATGCCCCCCGCGGTGTTTGCCGCCTCAGCATCGAAAAGCCGCCCCGTTTCCGGCTGCGCGCTTGCGTGGCAGCGTTCCCGCACGCGCGCTCATTGAAAGGATTGGGTCATGACGAGCCAGAAGCCGCGCCCCCCGCTCGTTCCCGGAATGTCGCAGACGTTCCCGGTGCTTCCGTTGCGGGATATTGTCGTTTTCCCCCATATGATCGTTCCCCTCTTCGTGGGCCGCGAGAAGTCGATCCGCGCGCTCGAGGAGGTGATGCGCGGCGATACCTACATCCTTCTGGCCACCCAGGAGAATGCCTCGGACGACGATCCCGCCCCCGACTCCATCTTCCGCATCGGCACCCTCGCCACCGTGCTGCAGCTGCTGAAGCTGCCCGACGGCACCGTGAAGGTGCTGGTGGAGGGCGTCACCCGCGCCCAGGTGCTGAACTACACCGACCGGACCGACCTCTATGAGGCCCAGGCCATCACCCTGCCCGACGAGGTGGGCGACGTGGTGGAAGCGGAGGCGCTTGCCCGCTCGGTGGTCAACGAGTTCGAGAATTATGTGAAGCTCAACAAGAAGGTGTCGCCCGAGGTGGTGGGTGTGGTCGGCCAGATCGACGACCACTCCAAGCTCGCCGACACCATCGCCTCGCACCTCGCCGTGAAGATCCCGGACAAGCAGGCGGTGCTGGAGACCGTGAAGGTCTCCGACCGGCTGGAGAAGGTCCTCGGCCTCATGGAGAGCGAGATCTCCGTGCTGCAGGTGGAAAAGCGCATCCGTACCCGCGTCAAGCGGCAGATGGAGAAGACCCAGCGCGAGTACTACCTCAACGAGCAGATGAAGGCGATCCAGAAGGAGCTGGGCGACGAGGAGGGCCGCGACGACCTGCAGGAGCTCGAGGACCGCATCAAGCGGACCAAGCTCACCAAGGAAGCGCGCGAGAAGGCCACCCACGAGCTCAAGAAGCTCAAGCAGATGTCGCCCATGTCGGCGGAAGCCACCGTGGTGCGCAACTATCTCGACTGGCTGCTCTCAATCCCGTGGGGCGTGAAGAGCAAGGTCAAGAAGGACCTGAACTATGCCCAGGAGCTGCTCGACTCCGAGCACTACGGCCTGGACAAGGTGAAGGAGCGCATCGTCGAGTATCTCGCCGTGCAGAGCCGCGCCAACAAGCTCACGGGCCCGATCCTGTGCCTCGTCGGCCCGCCCGGCGTCGGCAAGACCTCGCTCGGCAAGTCCATCGCCAAGGCGACGGGGCGTGAGTTCGTGCGCGTGGCGCTCGGCGGCGTGCGCGACGAGGCGGAGATCCGCGGGCATCGCCGGACCTACATCGGCTCCATGCCCGGCAAGATCATCCAGTCCATGCGCAAGGCGAAGAAGTCGAACCCGCTCTTCCTGCTCGACGAGATCGACAAGATGGGCGCCGACTTCCGCGGTGATCCGTCGTCGGCTTTGCTGGAGGTCCTGGATCCCGAGCAGAACCACACCTTCGCCGATCATTACCTGGAGGTGGAATACGACCTCTCCAACGTGATGTTCGTCACCACGGCCAACACGCTGAACATTCCCCCGGCGCTCTTGGACCGCATGGAGGTGATCCGCATCGCCGGCTACACCGAGGACGAGAAGGTCGAGATCGCGCGCAAGCACCTGATCCCGCACTCCATGCAGAAGCACGGCCTGACCGCCAAGGAGTGGAGCATCGACGACTCGGCGCTCCAGACCCTGGTTCGCCGCTACACCCGCGAGGCGGGCGTGCGCTCGCTGGAGCGCGAGATCTCCACCCTGGCCCGCAAGGCCGTGAAGGAGCTCGTGCTCACCAAGAAGAAGTCGGTGAAGGTGACGGCGAAGAACATCGAGGATTTCCTCGGCGTGCCGCGCTATCGCTACGGCGAGATGGAGACCGAGGACCAGGTGGGCGTCGTCACCGGCCTCGCCTGGACCGAGGTGGGCGGCGAGCTGCTCACCATCGAGGGCCTGATGATGCCCGGCAAGGGCAAGATGACGGTCACCGGCAACCTGCGCGACGTGATGAAGGAGTCGATCTCGGCGGCGGCGTCCTACGTCCGCTCGCGGGCGGTGGACTTCGGCATCGAGCCGCCGCTGTTCGAGCGCCGCGACATCCACGTGCATGTTCCCGAAGGGGCGACCCCGAAGGACGGCCCGTCGGCGGGCGTCGCCATGGCCACCGCCATCGTCTCGGTGATGACCGGCATTCCGGTCCGCCGCGATGTGGCGATGACCGGCGAGATCACCCTGCGCGGCCGGGTGCTGCCCATCGGCGGCCTCAAGGAGAAGCTGCTCGCGGCGCTGCGCGGCGGCATCAAGCGGGTGCTCATCCCCGAGGAGAACGCCAAGGATCTGGCGGACATCCCGGCCAATGTGAAGAACGCGCTGGAGATCATTCCGGTGTCGCGCATGGATGAGGTTCTCCACAACGCGCTGGTGCGGCGTCCCGAGCCGATCACCTGGGAAGAGCGGCCGGTCAATGCGCCCGAGAGCCCGGTGAGCGACGAAGACAAGTCCGGCGTGATCGCGCACTGAGTGTTTTCAATGGCTTAGGTCTTGAGAAGGGGCGGCGTGGCCAACACGCCGCCCCTTTTCCGTTCGCGCCTGCACACTCCAAAAATCGTGCATTGGTGCGGGTTTGTGGCTGAAGCTGCTTGCAAAAGCCGTATTTTCCGTGAAGCTTCCCGCCGGTCGTCGGGGCAGCGCCCCCGCACGATTCGAGTCCTGATAGGAAAGGGAATGGTCAGATGACCACCAAGAACGAACTGATCGCCGCGGTGGCTGAAGAGGCCAAGCTGACGAAGACGGCTGCTGCGGCTGCCGTGGACGCCACCTTCGACATCATTGCCAAGGCGCTCAAGCAGGGCGAGGAAGTCAAGCTCATCGGGTTCGGCAGCTTCTCGGTGGTGACCCGCGCCGCCCGCGAAGGCCGCAACCCGCGCACCGGCAAGCCGGTGAAGATCAGCGCGTCCAAGGCGCCGAAGTTCACTCCCGGCAAGGGCCTGAAGGAAGCGGTCAACGTGTGATCCCCGCCTTCCGGACGTCGCGCGCGCGTGCGGCGTCCGGAGGGGTTTGGGCGGCGACGGGCGATGGCCCTTCGTTGCGGTCGCGGGACGGCGCGACCGCCGCCGGCGGGCGGCACATCCGAACGGGCGTCGGCGGCGGCGCCTGAAGC
>JAFIHR010000308.1 GCA_017849325.1 Xanthobacter autotrophicus
AGCCCTGACGTCTTCGTCCCGTCCCGGCGCGCCCGGGACGGGACCATCCCTGTCCCGCCAGAACGCCGTTACAGCAGGCGCGCCGTCGCGCCACGCCATTGCCCCCTCCCGCCGGAAATATCCCGGCCATGGGCCCCGATATCGGCGCCGCAGACACCCTCATTCATTGTGGACAAGGCATCGGCCGGGACCCGCCGCGGGTGCCGGGACCGCATGCCGGGCGATCGCGGGCCGGGCCCGGGACCGAATCATGCCGTCTCTCGGTCAAGGACGGCGGACGCTCCGCACGACGAAACCCGCCGGCCGCCTTTGCCACTGAAAGGCAAGGGCGCCGGGCGACGCCGCCGCGGGGGGCGTGCGCCCGGACCGCGGCGGCGTGCATTCAGATCCGGCGCCCGGGCGGGCCGCCCTTCCGGCGGAATGCCCGAGGCGCCTCACCCCACGTGCCTCATTTGGCGCCGAGCAGGTCCGGCACCTCCAGCAGCACGAACTCGTTGTCGTCGTTCCGCTGCGGCGCGCGGCCGGCGGAATACGGCAGGTTGTTGTCATTGCCCACGACGATGCGGGTGGGGCTCACCATCACCACGTCCTCGATGGTGAAGAACGGCATGTCGAACACCCCTTCCGTGGTGCCCTGCTTCGCCTTGCCGGCCGGATCCTTGATCGCCATCAGGTCGATGTAGCCGAGCTTGCGCACCAGCCCGCCGGCGCTCTCGGGGGTGAATTCCACATTGTAGACCCGCTTGAACTTCGCCGGCTTGTCGAAGCAGTTCGCCGCCGGCTGGCCTTCGGCGCAGGCCGAGACGGGCGAGCCTTCCAGGCTGTCGCGCTCGATGACGAGGCCGTGGGTGGCATCCACCATGTTGAAGTCGCCGATGGCGTTGCCCGCCTGGGCCAGCGGATACTTCCACGAACGCCCGGTCCATTCGCGCTTGCCAAGGTCGAACTCCAGGATGCGCAGCACTTCCTTGCCGTCCACCTGTTCCTTGCCGCCGGCCGCCGCGTCATAGAGCGGGCCTTCCAGCAGGGCGTAGAGCTTCGTCTTGTCGGGGGAGAGCGCCATGCCCTCGAAGCCCTTCGAGCGATAGGCGGTGAAGGCCACCTTGCCGTCCGGCGCGGAGGGGGTGGTCACCGCCGGATGATCGGGCGAGCGCACGACCTTGCCGTCCGCCTGGGTCTCGAACACCGCCTTCACCTTGCCCTCGAGGTCGGTCTCGATGAGGAAGGGGCCGAACTCGTCGCCGAACCACAGGCTGTCGCCCACCTTCTGGAGGGATTCGATGTCGAAGTCGGCGCCGGTGAGGTAGCGGCGCTCCGTGCCCTCCATGACGATGGGATAGGGCACCTTCTTGTCCGGGTCATGCAGGAAGATGGTCGCCCGGCGGTCGATCCTGCCCTTCTCGAAATCCATTTCGAGGCGGTGCGCGGTCAGCATGGCGTCGGGCGAGTTGGCCTTCGAGCCGAAGCCGTTGTCGGTCAGCACCCAGTATCGGTTGCCGCCCTCCCAGATGATGCCCGAGAAGCCCTGCACCGGCTGCCCGTCGAACGGCAGCGACAGGCCGGTCTCGCGCGGCGCGGCCTTGTTGGACAGGACGCTCACGCCCTTCACGCTGCCCACCGCATCGATGCGGGCGCGATCGGCGTTGGTGAACTTGCCGGAGGTCTTGAGCGCGGCCGGCGCGTCGGCGGGCGCGGGAACGAAAGTGGCGGCGGGCAGGATCACCTGGCCCACGAGAACGGCGGGAAACGCCTTGCCTTCGGCCGCATCGCCGGAGGGGGCGGCGGCCTGCTGGGCCGCGGCAGGAGCGCAGATGACGGCGACGCTGGCGAGAAGCGCAAGCGTAAACGATTTCATGAAACGCATCGGGGGGCTCTCCATCGCAGGAATGCGGCCCCACCTGACCTCTCAGCCTTGTCAGCGCCACGACAGGCAGACGACAGTTCCGTTACGGCATCCGATCACAGCCAGCGCAGGCGCCGGAACGCCCAGACGCTCAGCACGCCGATCAGCAGCAGCGTCCCGGAGAGGATCCAGAAGCCCTCCGGATCGTCATTGCCGGGAATGCCGCCCACATTCATGCCGAACATGCCCGAGATGAGGGTGAGCGGCGCGAACACCACCGTCACCACCGCCAGCACCAGCATGGACTTGTTCATCTGCTCGGCGCGGGCGTCCACCATCTGGTCGCGGATGACGGCGGCGCGCTCGCGCACGCTGTCCAGCTCCTCGGTGAAGCGGGCCACCCGGTCGGCCGCGTCGCGCAGGCGGTTGCGGTCCTTGGGCCCCATCCAGGGGTCGTCCTCGAGGGAGAAATGGTTGAGCGCCTCGCGCTGCGGCGCGATGTGCCGGCGCAGCTTGATGGCCACCCGGCGCAGGATGGCGAGCTTGGGGAACAGCTCGCCCGAATCGGCCTTCACCACCGCATCCTCGAGGTCGTCGGCCTCGTCGATCAGCGAATTCACCACCGGATCGAGGCGCTCCACCAGGCGGGTGGAGATGTCGGCGACGAACTCGCCCTGGGTGCGCGGGCAGCGGCCGCGGCCGAGGGCGTCCTCCAGATCGGCGATGCCGGAAAGGAACTCGTGCTCCACCGAGATCACCCGGCGGGCGTCCACCCACAGATGGATGGTCACGAGGTCCTCCGGCAAGGCGTTGCGCTGCAGGTTCACGCCGCGCAGGGAGAGCAGCGCCGCATCCGCGTAAAGGGCGCAGCGCGGGCGCACCTCGTCCTCCTCCAGCACTTCGAGCGCCGCCGGCTCGATGCCGCTGGCCCGCTTCAGCCATTCCTGGGGGCGGTGGCTCTGATAGCGGAAATGGAGCCAGATGAAGCCCCCGTCGGCCTCGGACCCTGCCTTGATCTCGTCCCACCCGATGCGGCGGCCGCCGCCCTTGCCGTCGAAGGCCCAGGCGGTGACCAGCCCTTCCGCGTCCAGCTTGTCTGCCATGTGCGATCCATCTGCACCGAAGCTTTCGCCGCCTTCCTGACACGATCGGATGACGGGCGGAAGATGCCCGTGGGAGAGGGGCCTCGGCGGGGCGTCAGGCCAAAGCGTCGAGGATGCGCACCCAGCTCCGGGTGCCCTTGTGGAAGGAGGAAAGGTCGTATTTCTCGTTGGGCGAATGCACCCGGTCGTCATCGAGGCCGAAGCCGATGAGCAGGGTATCCACCCCGAGCAGGCGCTTGAACTGGCCGACGATGGGGATGGAGCCGCCCGAGCCGATGGTCACCGGCTTCAGCCCCCATTCGGCCTCCAGCGCCGAGGCGGCGCGGGCGAGATCCGGGCTGTCGGGCGGCACCAGGAAGGCGCGGCTGCCGTCGGTCTCGTGGAAGGTGACGGTGCAGTCGGCCGGGATGCGCGCCTTGACGAAGGCCTCGAACGCATCGCGGATCTTCGCCGGATCCTGGTCCGCCACCAGGCGGAAGGAGATCTTGGCGGTGGCGCTGGAGGCGATGATGGTCTTGGTCCCCGCCCCGGTGTAGCCGCCGTAGATCCCGTTCACCTCGAAGGTGGGGCGCGACTGGATCTGCTCGATCACCTGCCGGTCCCGCTCGCCGGCGGAGACCGACAGGCCGATGGGCTTCAGGAAGGTCTCGGCGGTCATGCCGAGGCTGGCCCAGCGGGCGCGCACCTCCTCGGGAAGCTCCACCACCTCGTCATAGAAGCCGGGAATGGCCACCCGCCCGGTGTCGTCATGGGCATCGGCGATGATCTTCGCCAGCACGTGGATGGGGTTGCGCGCCGCCCCGCCGAACAGGCCGGAATGCAGGTCCCGGTCGGCGCCCGTGACGGTGATCTCGGTGTGCAGGATGCCGCGCAGGGAGGTGGTGATGGAAGGCGTCTTCGCATCCCACATGCCGGTGTCGCACACCAGCGCGAGGTCGGCCGAAAGGTCGCCCGCATGGGCCGCGAGGAAGGCCGGCAGATGGGGCGAGCCGCATTCCTCCTCGCCCTCCAGCAGCACGGTCACGTCCACCGGGAAGCCGCCGGTGGTCGCCTTGAAGGCGCGCAGGGCGTCGAGGAAGGTGAGCACCTGCCCCTTATCGTCGGCGGCGCCGCGGGCGACGATGGTGCGGCGCCCATCGGGCGTGGCGCCGAAATGGGGCTCGAAGGGCGCGGCGTCCCACAGGTCGAGCGGGTCCACCGGCTGCACGTCGTAATGGCCGTAGAACAGCACGCGGCGCGCCGCGCCCGTGTCGGTGCGGCCGAGCACAACGGGATGGCCGCCCGTGGGGTGCACATCGACGGCAAGGCCGAGCGCGCGCAGCTCGCCCGCCACCCAGTCGGCCGCGCGCTGGCAGGCCTCCTTATGGGCGGGATCGGTGGAGATGGAGGGAATGCGCAGGAAATCGAACAGCCGGGCGAGGTTGGCGTCGAGCGCCCCATCCACCGCCTGCAACGCATTGTCCACCGACGCCATCACCACCTCCGCCTGTCCATCCGCCTGCTTCGTCCGCCGGTGCTCCGGAACGGCGCGACCGCTGGACGATGGCGCGATGCTGGCGCGGCCGGGGCGCGACCGCAAGGGGGCGGACCGTCCGGAGCGCCCAGCTTCGGGCGGCGTCCCGACGCTCCGGGTCCGCCCGAACGCTCCGGCCGAAACGAACGGCGGGGAAAGGGCCGGCAAATGCCCCTTCCCCGCGAATGAGGGACCCTCGAAACTCCGGCTCAGCCGGCCGAGGTCATGTCCGCACCCTTGGCGGCGGGCGCCGCGACCTGGGGCCGGTTGTTGCGACGGGCGCGCTGCAGCACCGAGCCGATGCGGCGATAGAGCAGGCGCGGCAGGACCGGCATGCCCACCGCCGCGTCATAGCCGCCCATGGTGGCCGCGCGGGTGAGCACCGAGGGCGTTCCCTCGGCGACGAGAATCGCCGGCACGCCGCCGCACTGGCGGAACGGGTTCTCCGGCACCTGATTGAGGTCGTCCGCCTGGACCACGATCACATCCATGTGCCCCTCGCTGAGGGGGTGCTCGGTCTTGTCGAGGGATGCCGCCTCCGTCAGGGCTCCCACGCCCAGGGCGGCAAGCCCTGCGCGCGTCGCCTGGCGACGTTCCATCTGCGGGTCGATGATAAGAATACGGGCAGTCGGCAACACCTTCATGGGGCGCTCCATTCGCGTGACGCACGGCCTCCCCATCCGAGGACCTCCCGATGGGTAAGCAATGTGCAAAGTTGAGCAGCTCCGGCCGACGCTGACCCCGCAATCACACGGCCTCACCTATGAAGATACCACAGCACGGCCCCGGCGCAACGGGCTTCGGTGCAATTTATCTACAAAAATCGACAAGACCGGCCGGACGGGCCCGTCCGAGGAATTCCTATTTCCCTCAATGAAATAGCGGACGGGCCAATGCTGCACCGCACCCGCAAACGAGGGCGTTGCAGCGCCTTTTGCCTGTTAGCGGCTGAGGTTGCCGAGAATCCCGCGCAGGATTGCTCTTCCAAGTTGCGTCCCCACCTGGGTGGCGACAGATCGCACCACCTGGCGGACCGCCAGCTCGGAGGCCGACATCCGCGAACTCGTCCGTCCGGTCCTTCCGCCCGACGCGGTGGTGGAGCCCGACCCCAGGATGGTGCCGAGCACGCTGTCGAGGATGCCGCCCCCGCCCGAGGCGGTCTGGCCGGCTCCCGCCTCGACCGGAGCGGACTTGTTGTCGGCACGCTGCTGCAGCTTCTCGAAGGCCGATTCGCGATCCACCGGCTGGTCGTAGAGATGGCCCACCGGGCTCTTCGCCATGATGGCGGCGCGCTGCTCCGGCGTGACCGGCCCGAGCTTGGCCGAGGGCGGGCGGATGAGGGTGCGCTCCACCACGCCGGGTACGCCGCCCTCCTCCAGCATGGAGACCAGCGCCTCGCCCTTGCCGAGCTCCATGATGACCTTGGCCGTGTCGAGGTCCGGATTGGGCCGGAAGGTGTCGGCCGCCGCCTTCACCGCCTTCTGGTCGCGCGGGGTGAAGGCGCGCAGCGCATGCTGCACCCGGTTGCCGAGCTGGCCGAGCACGGTTTCCGGCACGTCGAGCGGGTTCTGGGTGACGAAATAGACCCCCACCCCCTTCGAGCGGATCAGCCGCACCACCTGCTCCACCTTCTCGATCAGCGCCTTGGGCGCCTCGTCGAACAAAAGGTGGGCCTCGTCGAAGAAGAAGACGAGCTTTGGCTTGTCGGGGTCGCCCACCTCGGGGAGCTGCTCGAACAGCTCGGAGAGCAGCCACAGCAGGAAGC
The DNA here is from genome assembly GCA_017849325.1 of Xanthobacter autotrophicus. Lineage (GTDB taxonomy): Bacteria > Pseudomonadota > Alphaproteobacteria > Rhizobiales > Xanthobacteraceae > Xanthobacter > Xanthobacter autotrophicus_B. Next base: position 6,225 of record JAFIHR010000308.1, read on the forward strand.
AGGCATAAAGGCGCGGCGCGCCCATCAGCTTGTCAGCGGCGAGGATGGACACCATGCCGTAGCCCGAGGGCCCCACGCGCATGAGATCGGCGATGTTGAGCGCCGGCTCGCCGAAGAATTTGTCGGCCCCCTGGGTCTCCAGCACCAGGAGCTGGCGCTGGATCGCCCCCACCGTCATGGTGGAGACGTTGCCGTACTGGGTGGAGAGGCTGGAGGCATTCTCC
>JAFIHR010000309.1 GCA_017849325.1 Xanthobacter autotrophicus
CGGGATCGACCCGGGCAATCTCCGGCGCCACCCCTGGATCGGCTTCTCCGACGAGATGATGAGCATCAAGGCGGCGCGATGGCTGCGCGAGCGGGTGGGCGAGGACCGCGTGGTCTATCGCGTCAACTCGGTGCTGGGGCTAGCGGAGGCGGCGGCGGCGGGGGTGGGCCTCACCATCCTGCCCTGCTTCATCGGCGGGGCGACGCCCGGCCTCGTCCGTCTCGCGCCGCCGGACCGCGAGCTGGATTCCGGCCTGTGGCTGCTCACCCATCCGGACATCAAGACCACGGCGCGGGTGCGCACCTTCATGGATCACGCCGGCCGCGAGCTCAGCCGGCTGCGGCCCTGGATCGAGGGACAGGCCACCACCGCCGCGCCGGCGCTGTGACAGGCGATGCCGCCGCAGGACGGCGCGCCGTCGAAGACTGCGGCGGGGTGCGCTTCTGGCGGCCGCAGCCTCAGTCGGCCACGGTGGCGGTGCGGGACGCGGACTTCGAGCGGCGCGCCTGACGCATCGGCTTGTCCTGGCCGTTGCTCACGAAGTCGCACCACATGGTGGCGACGCCGGCCAGCGTGCCGCGGAAGGACGAGGGGCCGGTCTTCACCACATCGAAGCAGGGCTCGAAATTCATGCCCTTGACGAAGCCGCACACCGCGCCGCCGCGGCTGCGCAGGGTGTTGGCGGGCAGGCGGACGTAGCGCGGCGGGCGCTGGCGCAGGGAGATGGTGCCGGCGACCGAGCCGTCGGAGAACACCTGGCCGGAGCCGTTCGACCCCTCGAAGCAGTTGAAGGCGAACACGCGCCCCACCACGAACGCCCGCGCCTCCTCCATGGTCATGGATTCGGCGGCAGCCACCTCCGGCACCATCAGCGCCGAAGCGAGGAGGGAGACGAAAGCAAAGCCCGTTGCGGCAAGGAAAGTCGTGCGCATGACGTTCCGATGGCCTTTATTCCGAATGCCCGTTGCCCGTTTGGTCGGCTCGTGCCGGAGCGCGCGGGAAGGCGCGCCTTCCGCGCCTTGCAGAGTGCACAGATGGGCAGTGTCATTGTCAAGAGTCCGTGAGCTCTGACGGCATTAAAATACCGTCAGGCTTCAGGAGACCGCCGGCGCGGGGCGTGCCACCGCCTGCTCCTTGATGGGCAGATTCACCAGCGCCGAGGCGAAGGACAGCGCCACCGCCATCCACCACACCCACGCATAGGACCCCGTCGCATCGAACAGCACGCCGCCGAGATAGACGCCGATGGCGCCCCCGAGCTGGTGCGAGAAGAAGGCGAAGCCGTAGAGCATGGCCATGTAGCGGGTGCCGAACATCAGCATCACCAGCGCCGATGTGGGCGGCACGGTGGACAGCCACAAAAGCCCGATCACCGCGCCGAACAGATAGGACGACAGGGGCGTGACCGGGAACATCACGAACAGCGCGATGGCCACGCCCCGCGCCGCATAGATGAAGGCGAGCAGCCACTTGCGCGACATCCGCCCGGTCAGCACGCCGGCCGCCAGCGAGCCGGCGATGTTGAAGGCGCCGATCAGAGCCAAAGTGATAGCGCCCACCTCGGAGGTCATCCCCTCGTCCACCAGGAAGGCCGGCATGTGGGCGGTGATGAAGGCGAGCTGGAAGCCGCAGGTGAAGAAGCCGAGCACCAGATAGACATAGCTCGGATGGCGGAACGCCTCGCCCAGCGCGCCGGCGATGGACTGGTGCGGCCCCTCGGCCTCCGCATGGCCGGAGGTGCCGCGGGTGGCGAGGGCGATGGAGAACGGCATCACCAGCAGCAGCGAGGCGCCGAAGATCAGCGCCGTCTGCTGCCAGCCCACGGAATCGATGAGCCCGGTGGCGAGCGGCGGAAACAGGAACTGGCCGAACGAGCCCGCCGCCGTCGCCGCGCCGAAGCCCACCGCCCGCCATTGCACCGGCAGCAGCTTGCCGAACGCCGCCAGCACCAGGTTGAACGAGCAGGCGGAGAGGCCGAAGCCCACCAGCACGCCCGCCGTCAGGTGCAGCATGCCCGGCGTGTGGGCATAGGCCATGAGGGCGAGGCCGGCGCCATAGATCAGCGCGCCCGCCCACAGCACCTTCACCGTGCCGAAGCGGTCCGCCACCGCACCGGCGAAGGGCGAGCCGAGGCCCCAGAGCAGGTTCTGCAGCGCCACCGCGATGCCGAACACATCCCGCCCCCAGCCGAATTCGCGGCTCATGGGGATGAGGAAGAAGCCGAAGGCCGAGCGCGGGCCGAAGGTGATCATGGCGATGACGCAGCCGGCCGCGACGATCACGAGGGCGGGCAGGGCCATCCGGTGGACCGGCGCAGGATGGGGCGGAGCGGAAGATGGGGACGCGGACATTCGGGGCAGCTCGCTGTGCGCTGCACGCAGGGCGCAGCGCCGGCCATGCTAAGGCCGGCGCGTGCCGCTTAGGAATCAATATTCGTCACGCAAATCATGAACGGCGCTCATGATTCCCGTGCGGGTCGGGATGCCCTCCCCCGCACGCGAAAACGGCCGGGCACAAGCCCGGCCGCGATCTGCATCCGCTTCAGTGATGCGCGGGCGCCGTTCAGCCGCGGCGCTCGCCGTTGTGACCGCCCGGACCGCTCCAGCCATGGCCCCAGCCGCCGGCCTCGGCCCGCATGTTCTGGCGGATGAGGGCGTTGAGCCGGGTCTTCTGGGCATCGTCGAGGCTCTTGTAGAGCGGGTCGGTCGCATCGGCGATCTTGCGCAGGTCGCCGGCTACCGCATCCATGCGATCGGCGGCGGCGCGCATGCGGGTGACCGGATCGGGACGCTCCTTGCCGGCCGCCTCGCGGGCGGCGCGGGCCGCCTCGCGGCGCTCCATGCGGCTCTTGGCGGCGTCCTTCAGGGCGGTCTCCACCGCCGGCCAGAGCTTCTCCTGATCCGGGGTGAGCTTCAGCCCCGCCTTGATGGCGCCGATGCGCGCATCGGTCAGGATGGCGCGATCCTCGGCGGACAGGCGCGGGCCGTGGCCGCCATTGGGGCCGCCTGCGGTCGTGTTCGCCGCGAAGGTGGTCGCGGAGCCGGCGATGAGGGCTGCCGCGGTGGCGGCCAGAATGGCTTTCTTCATCGAATGTCCTCCTTCAAGGATGGGAGGAGCTTCGCGCACGGCGCCCGACGCCTCAACTTAAACTTCCGTAATCATCGTGGATACAATTGGTTAACGTTGGCGACATTCGGACACAATTTTGTTCGAGCCTGCATGCGCCAACGAATATTGATGCGCATCTTGCGGCCATGGCCCGTCCCGCGGTCAGCGGTCGGCATCCTTGCCGGTCAGGATCCGGCTGCTGCGCAGGCGCACCGCGCTGTCGCCCGGCGCATAGCCGCGGACCTCCATCTCGCAGCGCCAGTCCCCCGCCGTGCCGCTGATGCGGTAGAGATAATAGGCGCCGGCCCCCTTCTCCGCATTGGGCCCGGCCGAGGCCGAAGGCACCCCCACCACGGGGATGGGCCCGTCCGCCCCGGGAATTTCGCCGAGGCAGGCGCGGTGCTCGTGGCCGTGCATCACCAGTTCCGCCCCGGTCTCCGCCAGCACCGCCCGGAACGCGGCCGAATCCCTGAGGTCGCGGAAGAACGGCCGCTTGCCCACCGGCGGGTGGTGGATCATCACCGCGCGGAACCGCCCCTCCTGCCGCAGCGTGAGAAGCTGGGCGCGCAGGCGGTCGAGCTGGTGCGGCCCCACCTCGCCGCTCGCCAGGAAGATGTTGGTGGGAATGGCCGTGGACACCCCCACCACCGCCACCGGCCCGCGCCGGCGCACGAAGGGGAACGATTCCACGTCGAGCGGCGTATCGGGATGGGCGACATCGCCGGCGAGGAAGGGCGCCCAATGCTCCAGATGGTAGTGCATGGTGGAGCGCACATACGTGTCGTGATTGCCCGGCACCACGCTCACGTTCGCCGGCTCGCCCAGCGAGGAGAGGAAGGTGGCCGCCGTATCGAACTCGGCCGGCAGGCTCACGTTCACGAGGTCTCCGGTGACGCAGACGTGATCCGGCGCCTGCGCGAGGATGTCCTCGATCAGCGGGGTCAGGGTCGCCTCCCCGAAGCGGCGGCGCCGCGCGCCGATCCAGTTCATCAGCCCGAAGAAGCGCTTGCCGACGAATTCGGTGATGCGCGCTTCCGGCATGGGGCCGAGATGGGGATCGGACAGATGGGCAAGCACATACATAAGCCGGCCATACCTCCCTAGGGTGAGGCTCCTGATTAGAGCATTGCTTGCCGGCTGCAAACGCCGCCCGCGCACCCCGCGCCCTCATCTTGCCACGAGGAGCGGTAGGGATGGCGCGCCGGCCGCCGCGCCGGAGGGGAGCTGCACGCCGTGACACCACACTTCATCGGGTTGGTCCCGCGCGCAAGCGGCAGGACCGCCGCAGCTCTGCTCGCCGCAGCCCTGCTGGCCGGAGCGGCGCCGGCGCGCGCCGCCGAGGTGCGCCTCGCCGGCGATGCCCTGACGGTGGACGGCGCGCCGTTCCAGGTGCGCGGATCGAGCGCCCTCAGCCGCTTCGCCGAGCTGAAGGCGGCCGGCGCCACCACCGTTCGCACCTATGGGGACGACCCCGGGCCGATCCTCGATGCCGCCGGCAAGGCCGGCCTGAAGGTGATCGCCGGCTTCTGGATGGCCCATCCCCGCAAGGGCTTCGATTACGGCAACCGGGCCGCCGTGGAGGCCCAGCTCGCCGCCCTGAAGGCCATGGTGGAGCGCTATCGCGCCCACCCGGCGCTCCTCATGTGGGGGGTCGGCAACGAGGTGGAGGTGGAGCTGCCCGCCCACGTCAGCGAACCCACCATATGGGCCGCGGTGGACGAGGCGGGACGGCTCGTGAAGGCGCTGGACCCGGCCCACCCGGTGATGCTTGCGGTGGCCGAGGTGGGCGGCAACAAGGCGGCCGAGATCCGGGCGCACGCGCCCTCCATCGACGTGCTGGGCATCAACGGCTATGGCGACGGCCTGCCGAGCGCCGCCGCGCGCGCCCGCGCCCAGGGCTGGAGCGGCCCCATCATCCTCACCGAGATGGGCGCCCAGGGGCATTGGGACGCACCGGCCACGCCCTGGGGCGCGCCGCGCGAGCTCACCTCCACGGACAAGGCGGAGCGCATGCGCCGCTATCTCGTCGCGGCGCGGGACGCGAACGTGGGCGTCCTGCCCTTCCTGTGGGGCCAGAAGCAGGAGGTGACGCCCACCTATTATTCCCTCTTCCTGCCCACCGGCGAGTGGACCGAGACGGTGGAAGCCATCGCCGAGACCTGGGGCGGCACGGTTCCCGGCGGACCGAACCACGCGCCCCGCATCGCCACCCTCGCCTTCGCCGCCGGCGAGACGATGCCGGCGGGCGGCCGCCTCCTCGCACAGGCAGCGGTGAGCGATCCCGACGGCGATCCCCTCGCCCTGGAATGGAACGTGATGGCGGAGAAGACCGGGCGCAGCGTCGGCGGCGACCCGGAGGAGGTGCCCGCGAGCTTCCCCCAGGCGGTCCATCCGATGCCACCGGCGGGCGAGGCGGGCGCCGTCGAGGTCCGCGGCCTGCCCGCCGGCCGCTACCGCCTGTTCCTGACGGTCCGCGACGGCCGCGGCGCCGCGGCCACCGGCAACCTGCCGTTTCTGGTCGAATAAGGCGCACCCGGCCCGTCTTGCGCGTGTCACGTTTTCCGCCCAGCTTCTGCGCCGGGATTCCCAAGTAAAACGAAGAGGAATGAAAAGATGAGCGACCTCGTGGTGTTCGGCTTCGACGGCCTGCATACGGCTGATGAAGTGCTCAACAAGCTGCGCTCCCTGCAGAAGGAGAACCTCGTCGATCTTGAGGACGCCTGCGTGGTAGAGCGCGAGCCGGACGGCAACGTCCACGTCAAGCAGGCGGTCAACCTCACCGCCCTCGGCGCGGCGCAGGGCGGCACCATGGGCGCCCTGTGGGGCGGTCTGGTCGGCCTCCTGTTCCTCAATCCGCTCGCCGGCATGGCGCTGGGCGCGGCGGCGGGCGCCGGTGCGGGCGCGCTGTCCGGCTCGCTCACCGACTACGGCATCAACGATGATTTCGTGAAGCAGCTCGGCTCCACCATCCCGAACAATTCCTCGGCGCTGTTCGTGCTGGTGAAGAAGGTGACCTTCGACAAGGTGCTGCCGGAGATCGAGACCTTCAAGCCGCGCGTGCTGAAGACCTCGCTGTCGAACGACGACGAAACCAAGCTGAAGGACGCCATCGCCAAGGCCGCGTGAGCGGCGCGCGGCGTCCCCTCACCGTCCCGGAGCCGCCCATCGCGGCGGCTCCATCCCCCTTTCCCAGCCTGCCGGGGGGCGGCCTCGCCCGTTGGGGCTGCCGGCCGGTCACCCTCCGCCAAGAAGGCGCGGCGCGATCTGCGCTGGCGCGGCGAACATCATGTC
>JAFIHR010000310.1 GCA_017849325.1 Xanthobacter autotrophicus
GCCGTCCCGCCGGCTGCGTTCCGCGTCCCACGCGGGCGCCCGCCTCAGCGCCGCCCGCCCGCCATGGCGCGCGCCTCGGGCCGCGCCCTCAGGCGCAGCATGGCCAGCACGCCCAGGAACGGGCCGATGGCCAGAAGCGCGAAGGCGTAGCGCCAGGAGAGCGTTTCCACCGCATAGGGCATGAGGTGAATGCTCACCAAAGTGAGCAGGAAGCCGACGCAGGTCTGCACCGTCAGCATGGTGCCGACGAGGTGACGGTCGGACAGCTCCGTCACCGAGGCGGAGAATTGCGCGGAATCCGAGATTACGCTCACCCCCCACAGCAGGGCCAGCGGCATCAGCACGAGCGGCGAGGCGCCGAACAGGAATCCGATCAAGAGCGCGCAGCACCCGCTCACCGCCATGGAGAGGCTGGTCACCAAAGTGCGGCCGAAGCGGTCGGCGGCGAAGCCTCCGCCCAGCGCCCCGAGCGCCCCGGAGGCCACCACCGCGAAGGTGGCGAAGCGCGGATCGAATGGCGGGGCATCGCCGTAGCGGGCGGCAAAGCTCGCGGCGAAGAAGGCGCCGATCCACGCCCACATGGCATAGAGCTCCCACATGTGGCCGAAGTAGCCGAGGTTGGCGAGGCGCAGCGCCGGCCGGCGGAAGGCTTCCAGCGCATTGCTCAGGCGCAGCGGCGGCGCCTTGGCGTGGTGCGGTCCGATCTTGGCGAGATGGATGAGGAGCCCGGCCACCAGCGCGCCCACGGCGGCGCCGGCAACGGGGGTGCGCCAGTCCACCCCGCCGAGCCCGGCCAGCGCATGGGGCGAGGCCGAGCCCAAAGTGAGCGCCGCCACCAGCATGCCGATGAGCAGGCCGAGATCACCCTTCGCCCAGGTGCCGGCGAGCTTCATGCCCACGGGATAGACCCCGGCCATGCACATGCCGGTGAGGAAGCGCATGAGCGGCACCACCGGATGGGTGGGCTCGAAGCCGAGGATCACGAGGTTCGCGCCGGCCGCCACCAGCGCCGAGAGGGAGAACAGCCATTTGAGGTTCAGCCGGTCGGCCAGGGAGAGCAGGGCGCTGACCAGGGTGCCGGCGACGAAGCCGGCCTGCACCGAGCTGGTGAGCAGCGCCTCCTGGAAGGGCGAAAGGGCCCATTGCGCGCGGATTGCCGAGAGCGAGGCGGTGGTGGCGAACCACGTGGCCATGGCGGCCACCTCGCAGACGATGAGGATGGCGAGCGAGGGCCATTTGTCGCGAAAGGCAAGATCCGGCGAGGTCGGGGCGGCGGCGTCGGTCATGGGTCCGGCTTTCGGGGCAGGGCGGGGCCGGCGGCGCGGGCGCGCAGCCGAACCGCCCCGGGCAGGCGGGGAGGGCCGATCATAGCGGCCAAGCCGGCGAGCGCGCATCCCGAAAGGCGCGCTCGCGGGACGGTTCGAAGGGCCGGCGGCAGGCCGGCGATTTCCGCGTCGGGGCGGCGTGCCGGCGCGCCGTTTCGATTTCCCTCTTGTATACTCCCCTACAGTATGGTGCCATGCCGGCCGCATCCCCGTCGCCGCGACCCGCCCATGCCCCATACGCCGGAAGAGAAGAAAAGGGTCACCACCCGGCTCGCCCGCATCAAGGGGCAGGCCGAGGCGCTGGAGCGCGCGGTGGCGGCCGGCACCGAGTGCGGCGCCCTCCTGCAGCAGCTCGCGGCGCTGCGCGGGGCCGCCAACGGGCTCATGGCGGAAGTGCTGGAAAGCCACCTGCGCGAGACCTTCGCGCAGAAGAACGGCCAGCCCGGGCGCGGCGCGGCGGGGGCGCCGCCCCTCGATACCAATGCCGAGATCGACCAGATCATGCGGATCATCCGCACCTATCTGAAGTGACTCCTCACCTCAATCGAACCATCGCGGGAAAAGGAAACGGTCATGAAATCGCGCGCTGCCGTCGCCTGGGAAGCCAAGAAGCCGCTCACCATCGAGACCGTCGAGATCGGCGGCCCCAAGGCCGGGGAGGTGCTGGTGGAGATCATGGCCACCGGCGTCTGCCATACCGACGCCTACACGCTGGACGGCCTCGATTCCGAGGGCAAGTTCCCCGCCATCCTCGGCCATGAGGGCGCGGGCATCGTCCGCGAGGTGGGCGCGGGGGTCACCTCGGTGAAGGTGGGCGACCATGTGATCCCGCTCTACACGCCCGAGTGCCGGCAGTGCAAAACCTGCCTCTCCCAGCGCTCCAACCTGTGCACCTCGATCCGCTCGACGCAAGGCCAGGGACTGATGCCCGACGGCACCTCGCGCTTCACCTGCGACAGCGGCGAGGTGTTCCACTACATGGGCTGCTCCACCTTCTCCAACTTCACCGTGCTGCCGGAGATCGCGGTGGCGAAGGTGCGCGAGGACGCCCCCTTCGACAAGATCTGCTACATCGGCTGCGGGGTGACCACGGGCATCGGCGCGGTGGTCTATACGGGCAAGGTCTGGCCCGGCGCCAATGTGGTGGTGTTCGGTCTCGGCGGCATCGGCCTCAACGTGATCCAGGGCGCGCGCATGGTGGGCGCCGACAGGATCATCGGCGTGGACATCAACCCCGCCAAGGCCGAGATGGCGAAGAAGTTCGGCATGACCCACTTCATCAATCCGAAGGAGGTGGGGGCCGACAAGGTGGTGGCAGCCATCGTGGACGCCACCGATGGCGGCGCCGACTTCTCCTTCGACTGCACCGGCAGTGTGGACGTGATGCGCCAGGCGCTGGAATGCTGCCATCGCGGCTGGGGCACCTCCATCGTCATCGGCGTGGCGCCGGCGGGGGCGGAAATCTCCACCCGGCCGTTCCAGCTCGTCACCGGGCGCAACTGGCGGGGCTCGGCGTTCGGCGGCGCGCGCGGGCGCACCGACGTGCCGAAGATCGTGGACTGGTACATGGAGGGCAAGATCAACATCGATGATCTCATCACCCACACCATGCCGCTTCAGGACATCAACACCGCCTTCGACCTGATGCACGAGGGCAAGTCCATCCGCTCCGTCGTGATCTACTGAGGGGCGCGCCATGACTGCCACCGCCGCGGGCATCGAGACCGTTTCGACCTCCAGGGCCCATGGCGGTGTCCAGGGCGTCTACCGGCATATGTCGCGCGAGACGAAGACGGCGATGACCTTCGCCGTCTTCGTGCCGCCCCATGGGGCGGGGGCGAAGCTGCCCGTGGTCTGGTATCTCTCGGGCCTCACCTGCACCCACGCCAATTGCATGGACAAGGGCGAATACCGGCGCCTCGCGTCGGAACTCGGCCTCATGCTGGTGCTGCCCGATACCTCGCCGCGGGGCGACGAGGTGCCCGACGAGCCGGACAACTGGCAGTTCGGCAAGGGCGCCGGCTTCTATCTCGATGCCATCGAGGCGCCTTATGCGGAGAACTACCGCATGTATTCCTACGTGGCAGAGGAACTGCCGCAGATCATCGCGGAGAACTTCCCCGCCGACATGGGGCGGCAAGCCGTCTTCGGTCATTCCATGGGCGGCCACGGCGCGCTGACCCTCGCCCTGAAGAACCCCGGCCGCTTCCGGAGCGCGTCCGCCTTCGCCCCGATCGTGAAGCCCTCGGTGGCCGACTGGTCGCGCCCGGCGCTGACGAAATATCTCGGGCCCGACGAGGCGGCCTGGCGGGCCTACGACACCTGCCTGCTGATCGAGGACGGCGCCCGCTTCCCCGCCTTCCTGGTGGACCAGGGGGCGGCCGACCCCTTTCTTGAGACGGGGCTGATGCCGCACCTGCTCCAGGAGGCGTGCGCGGGTGCCGGCATCGCGCTGACGCTCACCCTGCGCGAGGGCTACGACCATTCCTACAATTTCATCTCCACCTTCATGGAGGATCACCTGCGCTGGCATGCCGCACGGCTGAAGTGACGGCACCGGGCTGCCGCCTTCCGGGAAGGGATCGAGGCGGCGCCGGGCCTTGCCACAAGGCCGTCCCACCACCCGGAGCGGTCGGCGCGGCGGACTGTCGTCGAACTGTTAAAATTCGCCCCTATTCCTGCCCGTTCACGGGATGCAGGAAGGCTTGCCGCCCGCCATCGGCTGAAGCCGCCGCTCCGCCCGCAGCCACGCTGCCCGCGGAGGGATGGCCACCTTTCCACCGCGCGGCGGAGACGGCAGGAGGCCGCGAATGAAGACTGGAATCGTCGAAGAGCTGGGAGAGGCCGGCCTGCTCCTGCCGGCCCTGCTGGACAAGGCGCTGAAGGCCAACGACCGCGCCAAGCTGCGCATGACCGCCCTGCAGGAGGCGGTGGCCCATGCCCGGACGCCGCTGCGTCCGCCGCGCTCGCTGGAGGCGGAATGCCGTGCCGCGGGCTGTGCCGACCAGGGCCTCGACCTCGCCATCAGCGGCGCGCGGGCCATGGAAGGCGGCACATTCGCGGTGCCCGGCGCGGCGCAGCTCGTGGACGGCATCTTCGACGACATCGCCGCCATGGCCGAGCCCCTCCGCGCCGCCGGACGCGCCGAGGCCCCGGCTTTCGAGGGCCGGCTCGAGGCGGTGCGCGGCGCGCTGAAGGGCGTGGCCGGCGACGTGATCGACGAGGGCGCCCTCGTCCGCGTCACCTCGGCGCGGCGCGGCGGGGCCGATAGCGCCCATCTCCTGGTCATGGACCTGCACAAGGCGCTGAACCAGCTCTCCGCCACCGTGGCGGTGGAGAATGTGGCGGGCGCCCATGCGCTGAACCTTCAGCCCGTGGACCGGCCGCGGGTGGAAGCTTTCATGCGCGGCCTCGACCGCACGCGCGGCCTCGCCTTCGGCCATCCCGGCCTCGACACCACGGCGAGCCGCTCGGCCGAGCGCCTCATCGTCCAGAATGACATCGGCACCACCGATGCCCACGTGCTGATCCTCACCGTGGACGGGCTCTCCGCCACGCTGACCTACACCGACGTGCACCGCGCCCGCGCCAAATTCTTCATCAGCCTGTTCTCGGCCTGGGACGTGGACTGGACGCCGCTGGCCGAGCGCTCCGCCGAGGGGCTGGGTGACGAGGGGCACTTCCTCCTCGTCACCGGCACCTACCGCGCGCGCGACGAGATGGACCTGTGCGGCTTCCTCGAGGGGATGGGCGCGCGCATCGTCTTCCTCATCGACTGGAACAAGGCGCGCAAGGCGCTGCAGACCTTCGTGGACAAGCCGTCCGCGATCCGCCTGCTGCGCGCCGCCGCCCTCGACGGCCATGGCCACCGCGCCTTCCTCGAATTGGGCGGGGCGGACCTCGTGTTCGACGCCGTGCAGCGCAGCGCCGAGGGCCGGGTGCCCTATGGCGCGCGGCTCGACCGCGTGCTGGGCGCGGCGGCGGCGGCCAACCTCCTCGGCGAGGTGCTGCGCCTCACCAGCGAGGGCCTGAAGGCCCACCGCTCGGTGCGCCTCATCCGCGACGAGGTGCGGGCCGAGCTCGCCTTGTGCTTCGGCTCGGCGGAGAAGGACATCCTCGCCATCGCGCTGCGGCAGCTCGGCATCGCCCGGATGCTGGCCTCGCTCATCACCGAGGCGCTGGCCGGCACCGACGTGGCCGCCGAGGCGGCGCGCATCGCCATCGGTGAGCGGGCCAAGCGCCTGGAGGAGAAGGCCGACCGCCTGGTGGTGGCGGCGCGCGACCTCGCCTCGGGCCCGTTCGCCCGCGGCCGGCGCTTCATGCCCGTGGTGGAGGCGGTGGAGCAGGCCAACGACGATTTCGAGGAGGCCGCCTTCCTCCTCTCCATCGCCCCGGCCGCGGCGGGCAGCGCGGTGTGGGCCCCGCTGGCGGAGCTTGCCGGCATCGCCGTGGTGTGCACCTCCGATCTGGTGCGCGCCGTGGCGGCGGCGTGGGACGGCGCCGGCGGCCAGCGCGAGGACATCACCGCCGCCCTCGAGACCATCGAGGCGGTGGTGGAGGGCGAGCGCCGGGCCGACGTGATGCAGCGCCGCACGCTGACCACCCTTCTGGCCGAGACCGCACCCGCCCAGGCCCTGGTAGCGGGCATCGAGGTGGCCCGGGCGGTGGAGACCGGCACCGATCATCTGGCGCGCGCCGCCCTGGCCCTGCGCGCCTGCGTCCTGGAGGATGCCGCGCCGTGACCCTTTCCATTCTCGATGCCCCGATCCGCCGTCACGGCGAGGACGCCGCCCCAGGCGCCGAGACCGCCGCAGGCGACCTCGCCTTCATCGGCCCCCACGGCACCCGCGAGCCGCTCTCGGCCGCCGCGTTCGGCTCCAAGGCGGCGCAGCTCTGGCGCATGGCCCACCTGGGGCTCAACGTGCCGCCGGCCTTCGTGCTCTCCACCGCTTTGTGCGGGCGGATGGAGAAGGATCCGGCGGAGACCAGCGCCGCCGTCGCCGCCCTGCTGAAGAAGGGCATGCGCTATCTGGAGAGCGCCACCGGCCGCGTCTTCGGCGACCGGCGCCGGCCGCTCCTCGTCTCGGTGCGGTCGGGGGCGGAGAAGTCCATGCCCGGCATGCTGGAGACCGTGCTCGACGTCGGCATCACCGATGCGGCGGTGAGCGGCCTGATGCGGCTCTACGGCAATCCGCGCCTCGCCTTCGACAGCCGGCGGCGCTTCATCGAGGCCTATTGCGAGGTGGTGGCGGGCCTGCCCCGCGCGCCCTTCGAGGCGGAGCTGGCGGCCTGCCTGCACGCCGAGGGGCTCACCGTCGATCGCGAGCTCGATCCGGCCGCGCTGGAGCAGCTCTGCCGGCGCTATCTCGACCTCGCCCAGGAGCGCTTCGGCGTCACCGTGCCGGAGGATCCCGAGCGCCAGCTCGCCACCGCGGCGGAAGCGGTGTTCCGCTCGTGGCAGGCGCCCAAGGCGCAGGAATATCGCCGGCTCAACCATCTGGAAGGGCTGTCCGGAACGGCAGTGACGGTGCAGGCCATGGTGTTCGGCAATGCCGGCGCCCGCTCGGGGGCGGGGGTCGCCTTCTCGCGCAATCCGGCCACCGGCGAGCCGGGCATCTATGCCGACATGCTGTTCGAGGCCCAGGGCGAGGACGTGGTTTCCGGCCGGCGCCAGCCGGTGGGCCTCGCGCGGCTCGAAACCGTCCTGCCCGAGGTGGCGAAGGGCCTGACGAAGGGCATCGCCGCCTTGGAATCCGCCTCCCGCGACGTCCAGGACGTGGAGTTCACCATCGAGGAAGGCGAATTGTTCTTCCTCCAGACCCGCGCCGCCAAGCGCACCCCGCGCGCGGCCCTCCGGATCGCCGTGGACCTGGTGGCCGAGGGCATCTGCGACCGCAGGCAGGGCCTCGCGCTGCTCGACGGGGTGGACCTGTCCGCCGTCGGGCTGTCGCGCTTCACCGGCGCGGCGGAGGTTGCGGCGCGCGGCGTGCCGGCCTCGCCCGGCACCGCCTCGGGGCGTCTCGCCTTCGATCTGGAGGCGGCGCGGCGCTGGTCCGGCGAGGGCGCGCCGGTCATCCTCGCCCGGCCGGACATCGCCACCGACGACATCGCCGGCATGGCGCTGGCGGTGGGCATCCTCACCAGCGTCGGCGGGCGCACCGCCCATGCGGCGGTGGTGGCGCGCCAGCTCGGGCGGGTGTGCATCGTCGGCTGCGATGGCCTGCGCATCGACCTTGAGGCCCGCCGCGCCCGGCTCGGCACCGCCGAGGTGGCCGAAGGCGACTGGCTCTCCCTCGACGGCGAGGCCGGCGAGGTGTTCGTCGGCCGCCGGGAGATCGTCACCGTCCAGCCCGAGGCGGAGCTTCAGACCGTGGCACGCTGGAAGACCGGGCCGGGCTGAAGCCGGCCCGCGCCTCACCGCCGCAGCAGGTCCGACAGAAGGCTCGCCGCCAGCGTCAGCTTGGACAGGCTGAGCCCCGAGCTCACGATGTCCCGCACCGTGGCGCGCATGCGCTCCACCTCGTCGCGGCGGCTCTCCACATAGGCGTCCACCGCCGCCTCCCCTTCCTTGCCGGTGGCGAGGAGCTCCACGGTGATGAGCCGGAGGAAGGTCTCGATCTGCGCCAGCGCGCGGTCGAGGGCGAGGTGGTCGTAATAATCGGGCGCGGCGATGCCGCGGGCCTGCACGATCAGGTCGTCGATGTCGAAGGCCCGCCCGGCAGCGAAGAAGGTGGCGGCCGCCGCCCGGATCGGCCGGCCGGTGGCATGTGCCACCAGCGCGATGTCGGTGGCGGCGGCGAAGGCCGGCATGAAGGCGAGACGGCGGGCGAGCGGTTCCGGCACCTTCTGCGCCACGAGATCGGCGATGTGCGCCTCGCGCTCGGCGCGCCAGTCCTCGGGCAGGGTTTCGTCCAGCACCTCGATGACGGCGGCGATGCCCCGGCCGTAATGCTCCACCACGCCGGCGATGCCGCCGCTGAAGGAGACGTTGCCGAGGAACCAGATGATCCGCCCCACCGTGAGGTCCTGCACCGCCGCGTAGAGGCCGAGCTGCACCTGGCCCGCCACCTGGTTGTCGAGGGCGTCGATCTCGGCGCGCAGGTCGTCGATGCGGTAGCTGTCGCGCACCACGACGAAGGCCCGCGCGATGGCGGCAGCATCGGCGCCGGTCTGGTCGGCGATGCGGGCAAGGCACGAGGGGCCGCCCTGGTTGACGATGGCGTTGGCGAGCCCGGTGACGATGATCTCCCGGCGCAGGCGGTGGTGGGCGACGGCATCGGGAAACCGCGCCTCGATCTCCTTCGGGAAGTAGTCGCACAGCTCGCGGGCGAGGTAGAGGTCGTCCGCCACGCTGGAGACGATCAGCTCGGCGTTGAGGGCGAGCTTGGCATAGGCGAGGAGCACCGCCAGCTCGGGCCGGGTGAGATGCTCGCCGCGCGAGCGCCGGTCGGCGATCTCCGGGTCGGAGGGCAGGAATTCCACCGCCCGGTCCAGCTCGCCGCGCATCTCCAGCATCTGCATGAGACGCTGCTGGAAGGCGAGATCGCCCGCGCCCTTGAGCTGGGCTAGGGAGAGGGCGAGGGTCTGCTGATAGTTGTTCGCGAGCACGAGGTGGGCCACCTCGGCGGTCATCAGCTTGAGCAGGTCGGCCCGCTCGGGCCGGGTGATCTGGCCGGTCTCCAGGGGATGGGCGAGGGCGATCTTGATGTTCACCTCCACGTCGGAGGTGTTCACACCGGCGGAATTGTCGATGGCGTCGGTGTTGAGGCGGATGTTGCGCCGCGCGGCCTCGATGCGCGAGCGCTGGGTCATGCCGAGGTTGGCGCCTTCGCCGATCACCTTCACCTGAAGCTCGCTCGCCGCCACGCGCACCGCGTCGTTGGCGCGGTCGCCCGCCTGGGCGTCTGTCTCGGTGGAGGCGCGCACATAGGTGCCGATGCCGCCGAAGAACAACAGGTCCGCCGGCGCCTTCAGGATGGCGTTGATGAGCTCGGCCGGGGTCGCCTGGGCCTTGTGGTAGCCGAGCAGCGCCTGCACCTCGGGGGAGAGGTCGATGCTCTTGGCGCTGCGCGGGAACACCCCGCCGCCGGGCGAGATCAGGCTGGTGTCGTAGTCCGCCCAGGAGGAGCGCGGCAGGTCGAACAGGCGCTGGCGCTCGGCATGGGCGCGCGCGGGGTCGGCCGGGCTGGGATCGAGGAAGACGTGGCGGTGGTCGAACGCCGCCACCAGCTTGATCGCCTTCGACAGCAGCATGCCGTTGCCGAACACGTCGCCCGACATGTCGCCCACGCCCACCACGGTGATGGGGGTGGTCTGGATGTCGATGTCCATCTCGCGGAAATGCCGCTTCACCGCCTCCCAGGCGCCGCGGGCGGTGATGCCCATGGCCTTGTGGTCGTAGCCCACCGAGCCGCCCGAGGCGAAGGCGTCGTCGAGCCAGAAGCCGTGCCGCGCCGAGATGGCGTTGGCGGTGTCGGAGAAGGTGGCGGTGCCCTTGTCGGCGGCCACCACGAGATAGGGGTCGTCGGTGTCGAGCAGCACGGTCTCGGCGGGATGGACCACGGCGCCGGCCTTCAGGTTGTCGGTGATGTCGAGGAGGCTCGAGACGAACACCTCATAGGCCGCAGTGCCCTCCGCCATCACCTGCTCGCGGGTGCCGCCCATGGGCAGGCGCTTGGGCACGAAGCCGCCCTTGGCGCCCACCGGGACGATGACGGCGTTCTTCACCTGCTGCGCCTTGACGAGGCCCAGCACCTCGGTGCGGAAGTCCTGCGGCCGGTCGGACCAGCGCAGCCCGCCGCGCGCCACCTTGCCGAAGCGCAGATGGACGCCCTCCACGCGGGGGGCGTAGACGAACACCTCGTAGAGCGGCCGGGGCAGGGGCAGGCCCTCCACCTTCGCGCTCTCGAACTTCACCGCGATGGATTCCCGGGGGCAGCCGGTGGCGTCGAGCTGGTAGAAGGTGGTGCGGATGGCGGCATCCACCAGATTCACGAAGCGGCGCAGGATGCGGTCCTGGTCGAGGCTCGACACCTCGGTGAGGGCCTCGTCGATGGCGGCGCGCAGCGGCGCCTCGCGGCCGGCGCGGTTCTCCGGGCTCGCATCGAAGGCCGGATCGAAGCGGGCGTGGAACAGGAGCACGATCTTGCGGGCGATGTCCTCGTGGTCGGCGAGGGTGTGCCACAGATAGTCCTGGCTGAAGGGAATGCCGGCCTGGCGGAGATAGCGCCCCAGCGTCCGCACCAGCGCCGCCTCGCGCCAGGTGAGGCCGGCATCGAGCACCAGAGCGTTGAAGCCGTCGTTCTCGGCGTCGCCGCGCAGCACCGCGTTGAGGCAGTCCTCCAGGCGGGTGGCGGAGCCCTCCACCGAGATGGAGCCGCCGTCGGCGCGCTCCAGCGTCATGTCGTGCAGCCAGCAGCGGGCGGTTCCGTCCTCGGGCGCGATGCGGAAGGTGCGCTCGTTGATGGCCTTGAGCCCCATATTCTCCAGCATGGGCACCCGCACCGAGAGCGGCAACGGCTGGTTGTAGCTGATCAGGCGGAGCGAGATGCGCGCGTCGGTGTCTTCGGGACGGCGGTAGAAGTCGGTGGCGACGGGGCGGGCCTCGGTCAGCCGCTCCATGCGCTCGATGTCGGCCACCGCGGTCTCGATGGAATAGCTCGCCGCATAGCCGGCGCCGAACGCCCTGGCGTAGCGCTGCTGCAGGTCGGTCGCCTTCTGGGCCGGCATGGCGAGGGCGATGGCCTCGCTCAGGTGCTCGTCCCAGGAGCGGGCATCGCTCGCCACCTGGCGCTCCAGCTCGGCCCGGCTCACCTCCGGCACCGGCCCCTGCTCGCGGCCGATGATGTAGTGGATGCGGGTCAGCGGCGTGCCGGTGAGGGCGAACGGATAGGTCGAGGAGACGTGCCCGTCGAATTCCTTGGCGAGGCGCATGCCGATGGTCTCGGCGAGCTTGGTGCCGAAGCGCTCCTGCGGCACGTAGACCAGCACCGAGACGAAGCGGCCGAACGGGTCGGGCCGCAGCAGCACGCGCACCCGGGGGCGGTCGTAGAGCGAGAGGATCTCGCGCACGTGCTCCTCCAGGATGTCGGTGCCGATCTGGAACAGGTCGTCGCGCGGGTAGGTCTCCAGCGTGGTGGAGAGGGTGCGGGCGGCGTGGCTGTCGGGCTCGAGGCCGAAGCGCCGCATCACCTGTGCCGCCTTGAGGCGCAGGTAGGGGATCTCGCGCACCGAATGGGTATAGGCATCGGAGGTGAGCAGGCCGACCACGCGCACCTCGCCGGTGAGGCGGCCCTTCTCGTCGTGCACCTTGAGGCCGACGTAATCCATGTAGGCGCGCCGGTGCACGTGGGAGCGCAGGCTGGCCTTGCTGACCATGAGGGGCAGCGGGCCTTCCAGGAAGGCCCGCACCTCCGGCGTCGTGCCCATGGGGGCATCGCCGAGGCGCAGCTCGTGCACCTCGGGGGCGCGCAGCACGCCGAGCCCGCTGTCGGCCACCGGCACCAGGCCCTGGTCGGGGGTGATCTCGTACTCGCGCACGCCGAGAAAGATGAAATTGTCCTCGGTGAGCCACTCCACGAGGTCGGCCGCCTCCTCGCGGGCGTCATCCTCGTAGACCCATTTGTCCTTGCGGAAGGCCTTGCCAAGGCTGCGCACCTGCTTGCGCATGGGCCCGAAGTCCTCGTTCACCGCGCGCACGTCGGCGAGCAC
>JAFIHR010000311.1 GCA_017849325.1 Xanthobacter autotrophicus
CGTGGCCGCCGCCACCCTGGTGACCGGGGTGGTCGGCCCGAACATCGCCCTGTCCTACGGCCTGCCGGGACCGGGCGGGGGCTGGGCGGTGCTGCTCATCACCCTGGTTTGGCTTCTGGTGGGATCAGCGATACATTATCTAGCAAGATATGTGCTGAAGGGATTGGTCCCGTGACTCCCGAAACCATTGCGTGGCTCGTTGCGCCGATGCTGCTGCTGGCGGTCTGTGCCGGCATCGCCCTTGCCGCCCGGCACGCGCACGACCTCTGACCTCGCGACGCGAGGTCCGCCCACCCGCATCCCGCCACGAAACGCATCGCCCGCCGGCCGCGCCGCGCGGCGTCCTTGCGTCTTTCCGCGCGCCCGAGACCGGCGCCGCGACGCCCTCTCGGTGACGGCCTTTGCTGCACCGCCTCTTGCCACCTGATGCCGGCTCACGTATATGCCCGCACATCCCGCACGCGGACATCAAGGCCTATTGGCCATCCGGTGCCGTTCTCCCCGCAAGGAGGCCGGTACGTCCGCGGAGGCTCAACCGGAGAATCGACAAATGGCGCTTCCTGACTATTCCATGCGCCAGCTTCTGGAAGCTGGCGTGCACTTCGGGCATCAGTCCCACCGCTGGAACCCCAAGATGTCCCCGTACATCTTCGGCGTCCGCAACAACATCCACATCCTCGACCTGTCCCAGACCGTGCCGTCGCTGCATCGCGCGCTGCAGGCGGTCTCCGATACGGTCGCCCAGGGCGGGCGCGTGCTGTTCGTCGGCACCAAGCGCCAGGCCCAGGAGCCGGTGGCGGACGCCGCCCGCCGCTCCGCCCAGTATTTCGTGAACCACCGCTGGCTCGGCGGCATGCTCACCAACTGGAAGACCATCTCCAACTCCATCGCCCGGCTGAAGAAGCTGGAGGAGATGCTGGCCGGTCCCGAGCAGGGTTCCGGCTACACCAAGAAGGAGCGGCTGACCCTTTCCCGCGAGAAGGAGAAGCTGGACAAGGCCCTCGGCGGCATCCGCGACATGGGCGGCCTGCCCGACCTCCTGTTCGTGATCGACACCAACAAGGAAGACATCGCGGTGAAGGAGGCCCAGCGCCTCGGCATTCCGGTGGCGGCGATCCTCGATTCGAACTGCGATCCGGACGGCATCGCCTTCCCGGTGCCCGGCAATGATGACGCCGGCCGCGCCATCCAGCTCTATTGCGACCTCGTGGCGCGCGCCGCCATCGACGGCATCGGCCGCGGCCACACCGACCTCGGCATCGACGTGGGCGAGGAAGAGGCTCCCATGATGGAGGAGCTTCCCGCCGAGACCGCCGGCTCCTGGTCGAGCTTAGAGCCCCTGTCGGGCCCGCGCGGCGTCGCCGACGACCTCAAGAAGCTCACCGGCGTGAGCCCCGAGATCGAGCAGAAGCTCAACGATCTCGGCGTCTTCCACTTCAGCCAGATCGCCGGCCTCGATGCGGTGGATGCCCATCGCATCGGCGAGGAGATGGGTCTGCCCGGCCGCGTGGACGGCTGGGTCGCCCAGGCCAAGGAGATGTCCGCCGAGGTGGAGTGAATTTCACCGTGCTGCGGTGGGGCTGACGGCTCTGTCGCAGTGCTGAAAGACAGCTGTGGTTAAGGGGCGCGGGACGCCCCGGCGGCCGGCTCGGGATCACCCTTGCCGGCCGTGGTGCGAAAGAAGAGGGATCAGACATGGCCGCGATCACTGCCGGGCTCGTGAAGGAACTGCGCGACAAGACCGGCGCAGGCATGATGGACTGCAAGTCCGCGCTCACCGAGACCGACGGGGACATTGAGGCGGCGGTGGACTGGCTGCGCAAGAAGGGCCTCGCCAAGGCCGCCAAGAAGGCCGGCCGCGTGGCTGCCGAGGGCGTCGTGGCGGTGGAATCCTCGGGCCACTACGCTGCTGCCGTGGAAGTGAATGCGGAGACCGACTTCGTCGCCCGCAACCCCGATTTCCAGGCGTTCGTGCGCGAGGTGGCCAAGGTCGCCCTGAACACCGACGGCACGCTGGAGGCGCTCACCGCCGCCAAGTTCCCGGGCGAGGAGGTCACCGTCGGCGACCGCCTGACCTCGCTCATCGCCACCATCGGCGAGAACATGACGCTGCGCCGCGTCGCCAAGCTCACGGTGTCCGAGGGCGTGGTGGCGACCTATGTGCACGGCGCGGTGGTGGAGGGCCAGGGCCGCATCGGCGTGCTGGTGGCGCTCGAATCGAAGGGCGACGTGGACAAGCTCTCGGCGCTCGGCCGGCAGATTGCCATGCACGTGGCGGCGCTCAACCCGCTGGCGCTGGACGGCTCGGGCATCTCCCAGGAGACCCTCGACCGCGAGAAGGCCATCCTGCTCGAGAAGCACCAGGGCAAGCCGGCCAACGTGCAGGAGAAGATCGCCGAGAGCGGCCTGAAGAGCTTCTTCAAGGAGAATACCCTCCTCGACCAGGCCTTCGTGCACGACAGCTCCAAGTCGGTGAGCCAGGTGCTCAAGGAGGCCGAGGCCCAGGTGGGCGCGCCGGTGAGCCTCATCGCCTTCGTGCGCTACGCGCTGGGCGAGGGCATCGAGAAGGAAGAGACCGACTTCGCCGCCGAGGTGGCCGCCGCCGCCGGCCAGTCCTGACGGCAGGGGGAGGGGGCACTCCCATGGCGGATCTTCGCAACGTCGAGACCCTTCCGACGCCGGTTGCGGCGTCGGAGCTTCCCTATCCCCGCATTCTGGTGAAGGTCTCCGGCGAGGCGCTCATGGGCCCCGAGCCGTTCGGGCTGCATCCGCCAACGGTGGCGCGCATCGCCCGTGATCTCGTCGCCGCCCAGGCCCTCGGCTGCCAGGTGGCCGTCGTCGTCGGCGGCGGCAACATCCTGCGCGGCGCGCGGGTGGCGGGCGAGGATCTCGACCGCGCCACCGCCGACAGCATGGGCATGCTGGCCACCGTCATGAACGGTCTCGCGCTGGAGCAGGCCATCGAGTCGGCGGGCGCGCCGGCGCGCACCCTCTCGGCGATTCCCATGCCGTCGGTGTGCGAGCCCTACGCCCGCCAGACCGCCAAGCGGCATCTCAACCGCGGGCGCGTGGTGGTGCTCACGGGCGGCACTGGCAATCCGTATTTCACCACCGACACCGGGGCGGTGCTGCGGGCGGCGGAGCTGGACTGCAACGCCGTGCTCAAGGCCACCAATGTGGACGGCGTCTATACCGCCGACCCCAAGAAGGACCCCAACGCCACCCGCTACGAGCGCCTGACCCACGACGAGGCCCTGGCGGCCGACCTCAAGGTCATGGATGCGGCGGCCTTCGCCCTTGCCCGCGAGGCGGCCTTGCCGATAATCGTGTTTTCCATCCGCGATCCGGGCGCCATCGCGACCGCGGCGCGCGGCGAGGGACGCATCACCACCGTCGCGCCCTGAGACGGGCGCGAGGGGCGCGGACAGATCCCGCCGTGCCGTGCCGTGCCGGGCTCCGCGGCTGTCGCCGGATCCGGGATGCCGCGTGGCGCCGCGCCACGGTTGATCCGGGCCAATGCCGGCGCGCCCCTGATGTGGCACAGGGGGCTGGCGCGGGGTCGATGCGGAGGGGCCGGCGCACCGGCCGTCACCCGCATCTCGCGCGGGATCTGGCCCGGCCGGCGGGGGCCTGAGAGCGGGCAGGGGAGCAAGAACCAAGGGCCCGGGGGCGGGGCGTCCGTTCGGCCCGGGCTCGAAATCTGGGGAGCGTCGCGGCGGTTTGCGCCACATTTCCATGGGCATCGGAGCCGACGTGCGCCATAAGGCGGTC
>JAFIHR010000312.1 GCA_017849325.1 Xanthobacter autotrophicus
TCGCCGATGGCCGATGACCGAGTTCGTGGATCCCTCTCTCTGCACGCCCGCCGATTCGGCGCCCGATCCCCGCGACGACGCCCTGGCCCGGAAGCTGCGCGCCCTGTCCCATCCGGTGCGTCTCGCGGTGCTGCGGACGCTTGCGGCGCAGCGGACCTGCCTGTGCGGCGATCTGGTGCGCGGCCTTCCGCTCGCCCAGTCCACGGTCTCCCAGCACATCAAGGTGCTTCTCGAGGCCGGGCTGGTGCGCGCCCGCGCCGAGGGCACCCGGACCTGTTATTGCATTGACCACGAGGCGCTGCGTGCTCTCAGCGCCCAATTGGACGGGCTGTTCGCCGCCCTGCTGCCACAGGAAGGCGACTGCGGCCCGTCCCAAGCGAGTTAGGTTTCGATGGCTTTTCTCTCCCGAAGCCGGCCCGCCCCCGCTCCCCCGGGGCGGCCGGCCGGCGAACCCGTCTCCGGGTCGTCGTCCTCCTTCGCCCTCATGGGGCTCAGCGGCGGCGCGGCCGGCGACGCGCTGAAGGCCCTGTGGCCCTATCTGTGGCCGCAGGACCGTCCGGACCTGCGCGCCCGCGTCCTGCTCGCCATGGCGCTGCTGTTCGTCGCCAAGGGCGCCACCATGCTGGTGCCCTTCCTGTTCAAGTGGGCGACCGACGCGCTGGCCGCCGAGGCGGGCGGGCAGGGCAGCGCCACCGGCTGGGCCTACATCCTCGCCGCACCCGTGGGGCTGACGGTGGCCTATGGCGGGGCGCGCATCCTCATGGCGGTGGTGACCCAATGGCGCGACGGCCTGTTCGCCAAGGTGGCGCTCAACGCCGTGCGCACCCTGGCCATGCAGACCTTCGCCCACATGCACGCGCTCTCCCTGCGCTTCCACCTGGAGCGCAAGACCGGCGGGCTCACCCGCGTGCTGGAGCGGGCGCGCACCGCCATCGAGACGCTGGTGCGCATGTTCGTGCTGCAGTTCGCGCCGACCATCGTCGAGCTGGTGATGGTGCTGGCGGTGCTCCTCTTCGCCTTCGACTGGCGCTATGCGGCAGTGGTGGCGGTGACGGTCTTCGCCTACGGCCTCTTCACCTATTACGCCAGCGAGTGGCGCCTCAACATCCGCCGCGAGATGAACGAGAGCGACACCGACGCCAACACCAAGGCGGTGGACAGCCTGCTCAATTACGAGACGGTGAAGTATTTCGGCGCCGAGGCGTGGGAGACCGCCCGATACGAGCGCTCCATGGCGCGCTACGAGAAGGCGACGGTGCACACCTTCACCTCGCTGGCCTGGCTCAACGCCGGGCAGGCGGTGATCTACACCATCGGCCTCACCCTCATCATGGTGATGTGCGTGCTCGA
This sequence comes from Xanthobacter autotrophicus, assembly GCA_017849325.1. Classification (GTDB taxonomy): domain Bacteria; phylum Pseudomonadota; class Alphaproteobacteria; order Rhizobiales; family Xanthobacteraceae; genus Xanthobacter; species Xanthobacter autotrophicus_B. Next base: position 1,351 of record JAFIHR010000312.1, read on the forward strand.
CATCCGCGCCGGGCGGCAAAGCATCGGCTCCTTCGTCATGATCAACGCCATGATGATCCAGCTCTATGTGCCGCTGAATTTCCTCGGCTTCATCTATCGCGAGATCAAGCAGGCGATCCTCGACATCGAGGCCATGTTCGCCGTGCTCGCCCGCGATCCGGAGATCAAGGACGCGCCCGGGGCCCTGCCCCTTGCCGTGCGCGGCGGCACGGTGCGCTTCGAGGACGTGCACTTTTCCTACGATCCCGACCGGGAGATCCTGAAGGGCATCTCCTTCGAGGTGCCGGCGGGGCGCACGCTCGCCATCGTCGGGCCGTCGGGGGCGGGCAAGTCCACCCTCTCGCGGCTGCTGTTCCGCTTCTATGACGTGACCGCGGGGCGCATCACCATCGACGGGCAGGACCTGCGCGAGGTGACGCAGAACAGCCTGAGATCCGCCATCGGCATGGTGCCGCAGGACACCGTGCTGTTCAACGACACCATCGCCTACAACATCCGCTACGGCCGCCCCACGGCGAGCGAGGCCGACGTGGAAGAAGCGGCGCGCCTCGCCCAGATCGACGGCTTCATCCGCGCCACCCCCAAGGGCTACAAGACCGAGGTGGGCGAGCGCGGCCTGAAGCTCTCCGGCGGCGAGAAGCAGCGGGTCGCCATCGCCCGCACCATCCTGAAGGCGCCGCCCATCCTGGTGCTGGACGAGGCCACCTCCGCCCTCGACAGCCATACGGAGAAGGAGATCCAGGACGCCCTCGACCGGGTGTCCGAGGGGCGCACCACATTGGTGATCGCCCATCGGCTCTCCACCGTGGTGGGGGCGGACGAGATCCTGGTGCTGGCCGACGGCAAGGTGGCCGAGCGCGGCAGCCACGCCGAGCTTCTCGCGCTGGGCGGGCTCTATGCGGCCATGTGGAACCGCCAGCTCGAGGCGGAGGAGGCCGCCGGGTCCGAGGCCCGGGCGTGGGATGGCGACGATGCCGCGTCGCGCGCCGCGGCGGACGAGGACCGGCTGGCGGAGGACCGCATCAGCGCCCTGAGCTGAGCTGTCGTCCTCTCCTCTGCGGGGCGGTCAGGCGCTCGCGCTTACTGGAGCGTCGCCCCGGTGCCGTAGCGCCGCTTGAGATGGGCCTTGAACACCTCGGCATCGAGCGGGCGCCCGGTGGCCTCGGTGAGCAGTTCGTCGGTTTCCAGCAGCGAGCCCTTGGAATGCACGTTGGCGCGCAGCCAGGACAGCAGCGGACGGAAATCGCCCCGGGCGATGCCCGGCAGCACGTCGCCATTGGCCCTGGTCGCGGCGTCGAACAGCTGCGCCGCCGTCATGGCGCCCAGCGTGTAGGTGGGGAAATAGCCCCAGCCGCCGCTCGGCCAGTGGATGTCCTGGAGGCAGCCCAGCCGGTCGCTGGGAGGCACCACGCCGAGCAGCTCCTTCATGCCCTCGGCCCAGGCGCCGGGCAGGTCGGCAAGGGACATGGCGTCGGCGATGAGCGCCTTCTCCAGCCGGTAGCGCAGGATCACGTGGGCGGGATAGGTCACCTCGTCCGCATCCACCCGGATGAAGCCGCGCTCCACCTTGGTGTAGAGCCGCTCGAGGGCGTCGGCCTCCCAGGCCGCCCCCGCGCCACCGAAGGCATGGCGCATGCGCGGCGCGGCGAAGGCGATGAACTCGCGGCTGCGGCAGGCCTGCATCTCCATGAGCAGCGACTGGCTCTCGTGCACGCTCATGGAGCGGGCCTGTCCCACCGGCTGGGCGATATAGTCCTTCGGGCGGCCCTGCTCGTAGAGGGCGTGGCCGGTCTCGTGCAGCACGCCCATGAGGGCCTTGGTGAAATCCGCCTCGTCGTAGCGCGTGGTGATGCGCACGTCGTGGTCGGCGCCGCCGCAGAACGGATGGGTGGAGACGTCGAGCCGCCCGCGCTCGAAATCGAAGCCCACCACCTTCATCATCTCGACGCCCAGCGCGCGCTGGGCCTCCACCGGGAACGGGCCTTCCGGCGCCGCCACGGCCGGACGCCGCGCCTGCGCCTCCAGCACCTCGGCGGTGAAGCCGGGCAGGAAGCCGGCGAGGTCGTCGAACAGCGCATCGATGCGCTCGGAGCGTCCGCCGGGCTCGTAATCGTTGAGCAGCGCGTCATAGGTGGAGAGGCCGAGCTTCTCGCCCTTGGCCCGGCCCATCTCGCGCTGCAGGCGCAGCACCTCGGACAGATAGGGCAGGAGGCCGGCGAAATCGGATTCCTCGCGCGCCCTGCGCCATGCCATCTCGCATTTGGAGACCGCCTTGCTGGAGGCCTCGACGAGGTCGGCCGGAAGCGCCGTCTCCACGTCGAAATGGCGGGCGATCTCGCGCACGTTGGCGCGCTCCCAGGAGTCGAGGGTGTTGTCGGCCTCGGCGGCGGCGATCCAGTCGCCGATGCGGGCGTCGGTGATCATGGAATGGTGGGTGACGCGCAGGAAGGCCATGCTCTCCGCGCGGGTGTCGGCGGCGCCCTTGGGCATCATGGCGTCGCTGTCCCACTGCAGGATGCCGATGGCGTTGGAGAGGGCGGCCACCCGGTCGAAATGGGCGGAAAGGTCGGAATAAGCGCTCATGGTTCGTCCGTCAGGGCGCAGCGCGCCGGGAGCCGGCACGGCGCGGAAGGCAGAAAATTACCCCCACGGTAGATCGCCGGCGCGCCCGGCGCCATGGGCCCGTTCGCCACGTTGGGGCGGGCGGTCCGGAAGGAGCGTGAAAACGCCCGGCGCGGGGGAGCCCGGCCGGGCGGAATCGGATCGAGAGGGCAGGTCCGGGGTGTCCGGCGCCCGATCGGGACGGTCAGGCCGCCTTCTCGCCGGGAGCGAGCGAAAGCACGGATTCGAAGCCCTCGAACTCCGGCCCGCCGATATAGTTCACGCGGCTTGAGGCATTCGCCGCGTCCTTGTGGGCGAGGCGGAACGCTTCCGACCTGGTCCAGGCCTCGAAATCGGCCTTGGCCGCCCACACGGTGTGGGAGATGTAGAGGGTGTGGTCCTCGCGCTCGGGGCCCCGGCACAGGTCGAAGGCCACGAAGCCGGGAACCGCGGCGATATAGGTATCGCGCTCGCGCCACACGCGCTCGAACTCGGCTTCCGAGCCGCGCTTCACCTTGAAGCGGTTGGTCGCAATGAACATCTCGCAACTCCATCGGTCTGACGGCCGGCAAGGCGCGGCCGGCGGTTTCGCCTCATGGGGCCGAGTGTACCGTCCGTCGCGCGGCATCTCCACCGCGAACGGCGCCGGGGTCCGGGCGCCGGTCTGCTCGAAGGTCCCGGCGGCGCGGTCTTGAGGGTGGGCCGCGGCGATCGCCCGCACCCGGCCGCCCGGGGTCCCGGCGGTGGCGGCCCGGCCCGCTCAGCCCAAAGCCTCGGCGGCGGCGAGCACGTCCTGGGCGTGGCCGTCCACCTTCACCTTGGGCCAGACCCTCGCCACCTTGCCGTCGCGGCCGATCAGCAGGGTCACCCGCGAGATGCCCAGGTACTTGCGCCCATAGAGGCTCTTCTCGCCCCACACGCCGTAGGCCTCCAGCATGGCATGCTCCTCGTCGGAGCCGAGGGGGAAGGACAGGTCGTACTTGGCCTTGAACTTCTGCTGCGCCGGCACCGGGTCGGCCGAGACGCCGAGGATGGCGGTGTCCGCTGTGGCGAAAGCATCCTTCAGGCCGTTGAAGGCGATGGCCTCCTTGGTGCAGCCCGTGGTGTTGGCCTTGGGGTAGAAATAAAGCACCAGCTTTTTGCCGGTGAAATCCTTCAGCGCCACGACACCGCCGTCGTCCCGTTTCAGGCTGAAGGCCGGTGCTTTGGAGCCGACTTCGGGAATCTGCGACATTCGCCTTCCTTTCGACGTGTTCGGCGTCAATTGGCGGGATGGGGCAGGGCCCAGGTCCGCCTCCGGAATCGGGACGGTATCTTAGGGCTTTGCGATCCACCACGTCTTTACCATAGAAACCCATGATCGGACGCGGGGGCGAGCGGCGTTCGAATCAGCGGGGACAGGCCAGATGCCGCGCGGTCCGCAAGGTTCCGCCCGCGTGTCATCCCGGGGATCCGGCATCTGAGTTGCGGCAGAGAGGGCAGGAGTTGATGCGGGACGAGAGGCGCGGGCGCACGCCCGTGAAGCGACGGCCGAAGCCCGCGCGGTCGCACGGGCTGTGGGGCGCGCTGGTGCCGCGCGGCCGTTTCGCGCGCCTGTTCGTCACCGCCTGCCTGTCGCTGATCGCCCTCGGCGGCATTGCCGCCCTCGGCCTCTACGCCCTCATCGCCACCGGCACCGTGACTGCCGACATCGCCACGCCCTACATCGCCCAGGCGCTGGAGGCGCGCATCGGCGGCGGCCACAAGGTCAAGATCGGCTCCACCACGGTGGAGACCGTGCCGGGCGGCGCGACCGCGGTGGTGGTGCACGACATCAAGGTCTTCACGCCCGACGGGCAGCTCCTCGCCAGCGCGCCCAGCGCCGAGGTGGAGCTGGAAGGCTCCATTCTCTCCCTGGTGCCGAAGGCGCGCCGCATCGATCTCGTGGGCGCGGAGATGCTGGTGCGCATCGCCGCCTCCGGCCACGTGGCGGTGGAGGCGGGACGCGGGGCGACCGCCATTCCGGCCGGTCCACGGCGCGCCGCGCCCCCGCCGGCTGCCGCCGCTCCGCCGTCCGGCGTCCCGCTCCCGGCGGATGTCGCGGGGCAAGTCCCCGGCGCCGCCGGCGCGCCGGCCATTCCGCCGGCTGCCGCCGACGCCAATGCCGAGGGCGGCACGGACCCCCTGAGGCTCACCGCGCTCGCCCGCTGGGCGCAGGAGCTGGAGACCGCCGGGTTCGACGGCGGCGCCCTCGCCGACGTGGGCCTCAAGGACGGCACCGTCATCGTCGAGAACGAGAGCTCGGGCCGGCGCATCGTGTTCCGCCACATCGGCGTGCGGCTCAACCGGCCGGCCGACGGCGGCGCCGAGCTGACCTTCACCTCCCAGGGGCCGCACGGCATCTCCACCGTGGTGGCGCGGGTCAGCCCGCTGCAGGGCAACACGCGCTCCATCAGCATGGACATCAAGGACGTGTCCACCCGCGACCTGCTCCAGGCCTTCAGCCAGGATCACCGGCGCTTCTACATGGACACCCCGCTGGACGCGACCTTCGCCGCCAGCCTCGGCCCGGAGGGCGAGGTGCGCGCGGCGAGCGCGGCGATCTCCCTGGGCGCGGGCGAACTCGGCAATGGCGAGGAGGTGCAGGAGCGCTTCGTCATCGATTACGCGCGCCTCGGCGCCCATCTCGATCCGGCGCGGCGGGTGATCGTGCTCGACCCCATCGTCGCCGCCAAGAACCAGAACAAGGTGGCGCTGAAGGGCGAGATCAACGTGCCGGCCACCGCGCAGGAGCCGTGGACCTTCGCCATCGGACCGCAGGAGGTGGTTCTGGCGGGCCCGGAGATGGACGAGCCGCCGCTCCGCGTCACCGAGGTGGTGGTGGCCGGGCGCTACACCGCCGCCGACAAGCGCCTCGCCATCGACGAGGGCCTGCTGGGCAGCGACGCCGGCGGCATGTCCTTCACCGCCGCCTTCGACTTCGGCATCCCGGTGCCGGCCATGACGTTCGACGCCGTGGGCACCGCCATGCCGGTCTCCACCATCAAGCGCTTCTGGCCGGCGAGCATCGCTCCGCCGGCCCGCCAGTTCGCCGTGGAGAACGTGTGGGGCGGCACGGTGGACGGCACCACCGTCGCGGTGAAGCTGCCGCTCAACCTCATCGGCCAGAAGCAGATCCCGCTGCCCGACGAGGCGATCCGCTTCTCCATCTCCGGCCAGGGCGTCAACGTGCGCCCGGTGAAGGGCCTGCCGCCGGTGATGGATTCGAAGATCGCCATCGCCGTCACCGGCCGGACCGTGCGCATCTCCATGCCCACCGGCACGGTGGTGACGCCGCAGAAGCGCAAGCTCGCGGTGACCGACGGGGTGATGTACATCCCCGATTACTTCCCCCGCGAGCCCACCTCGCAGATCCAGGTGAAGTTCGACGGACCGGCCGATGCCGGCATCGAGGTGCTCGGCATGGAGCCCCTGAAGGGTCCCGAGGGCACCGCCTTCGATCCCTCCACCACGCGCGGGCACCTTGCCGCCTTGCTGCAGGTGAACATCACCTTCCGCAAGGTGCCGCTGCCGGAGGACCTCGACTATTCGCTGGAGGCGAGCCTCACCGATTTCGGCGTGGACAACGTGTTCCGCGCGCAGCGCCTGGAGGGGGCGACGGTGAAGGCCTTCGCCTCGCCGGCCGGCATTCTGCTGCGCGGCGACGGCCGCCTTGCCGGCGCGCCGCTGGCCTTCGAGTTCGAGAAGAAGAAGGATGCGGCGGATTCCGACATCCGGGTGAACGCCACCCTGGACGACGCCGCCCGCAAGCGCCTCGGCGTGGAGGTGCCTGGCATCTTCGGCCCGGTGGCGGTGAAGCTGGTGGGCACCACCAGCAACAAGGACACCAAGGCGCGCCTGGAGGTGGACCTCACCCCGGCCCGCATCGCCGACCTCATCCCCGGCCTCTCCAAGCCGGCGGGCAAGCCGCTGAAGGCGCGCTTCGTGCTCAACGACCGCAGCCGGACCGTGCGCCTCGACGACCTCGTGCTCGACGGCTCGGGCGCGCTGCTCAAGGGCTCGCTGGAGCTGTCGGACGACGGCGACCTCATCAGCGCCCAGTTCCCGGTGTTCCAGCTCTCCGACGGCGACAAGGCGAGCCTGAAGGCCGAGACCGCATCCAAGGTGCTCAAGATCCGCATCACCGGCGAGGTCATGGACGCGCGCGGCATCATGAAGAGCCTCGTGGGCACGTCGAGCTCCGGCACGGGCAAGAAGGACGCGACTCCCGACGTGGACGTGGACGCCAAGATCGGCGCGCTCACCGGCAACAATGGCGAGGTGTTCCGCCAGTTTGATCTCTCGGTGTCGCGGCGCGGCGTGGCGGTGACCGATTTCCGGCTCACCGCCAAGCTCGGGCGCAGCGGCAACGTCGCCGGCGAGATGCGCCGCTGGCAGGGTACCCAGAAGGCGCTCAACGTCACCACCTCCGATGCCGGCGCGCTGCTGCGCTTCCTCGACATCTACGCCAAGGTCGACGGCGGCGAGGCCTGGCTGATGGTCGATCCGCCGCGCAGCGACGACACCCCTCAGGAAGGGGTGCTGCACATCCGCGATTTCGCCATCCGCGGCGAGCCCGGGCTGGAACGGCTGAGCTCGGCGGCGCGTGACTCCTCAGGCCGGGTGGTGGACGGCTCGGCGGCCTTCGAGAAGGCGCAGGCCCAGTTCGCCCGCACCACGGGCAAGGTGACCTTCCGCGAGGGCGCCATCTGGGGGTCCAGCGCCGGCGTCACCTTCGAGGGCACGCTGAACTTCGCCGCCGACCGCATCGGGATCCGCGGCACCTTCGTGCCGGCCTACGCGCTCAACAACCTGTTCTCGAAACTGCCGGTGATCGGCATGTTCCTGGGCGGCGGGCCGAACGAGGGCCTGCTCGGCGTGACCTTCGAGATCGTCGGCTCGCTGAGCGGCGGACCCACCCTGCGGATCAATCCCATGTCGGCGGTGGCGCCGGGCTTCCTGCGCAAGATCTTCGAGTTCCGCAGCGCCGACGAGCGCCAGCCGGCGCGCTGAGGCGCGGCGCCGGGAAGGCCCGGCCGCGTGCTCAGACCGGCTTCAGCAGCACGTGCTTCTTCTTGCCGAGGGAGAGCTTCACCACCCCTTCCGGGGTCAGCTCGGCCTTGGTCAGCACCATTTTCTCGTCGGTGACGGCGGCGTCGTTGAGCTTGAGGCCGCCGCCCTTGATCTGCCGGCGCGCCTCGCTGGTGGAGGCGACGAGGCCCGCCAGAACGAAGGCGTTGGCCACCCCGAGCCCGGCCGCGAGCTGGTCGTCGGCCACCTCGACGGTGGGCAGGTTCACATCCAGCGCGCCCTGCTCGAAGGTGGCGCGGGCGGTGGCCTTCGCCTCCTCGGCCGCGGCGCGGCCGTGCAGCAGGGCGGTGGCCTCGGTCGCCAGGACCTCCTTGGCGAGGTTGATCTCCTGATCCTTCAAAGCGGCGAGGCGGGCGACCTCGTCGAGCGGCAGCTCGGTGAAGAGCTTGAGGAAGCGCTCCACGTCCGCATCGCCGGTGTTGCGCCAGTATTGCCAGTATTCATAGGGCGAGAGCAGCGCCTGATCGAGCCACACGGCGCCCCCCGCGGTCTTGCCCATCTTGGCGCCGGAGGAGGTGGTCAGGAGCGGCGCGGTCAGCGCGAACAGCTCCGCCCCGTGCATCCGCCGGCCCAGCTCCATGCCGTTGACGATGTTGCCCCACTGGTCCGAGCCGCCCATCTGCAGCACGCAGCCGTGGCGCTTGGACAGCTCCACGAAATCGTAGGCCTGCAGGATCATGTAGTTGAATTCGAGGAAGGTGAGCGGCTGCTCGCGCTCCAGCCGCAGCTTCACCGAATCGAAGGTCAGCATCCGGTTGATGGTGAAGTGCGGGCCCACCTCGCGCAGCAGCGGGATGAATTTCAGCTCGTCCAGCCAGTCGGCGTTGTTGGCCATCATGGCCCGGTTCGCCGCTTCTCCCTCGAAATCGAGGAAGCGGGCGAACACCTTGCGGATCGAGGCGATGTTGTCCGAGATCTGCTGATCGGTCAGCATCTTGCGCGCCTCGTCCTTGCCCGAGGGATCGCCGATCTTGGTGGTGCCGCCGCCCATCAGCGCGATCGGCCGGTGCCCGGTGCGCTGGAGGATGCGCAGCATCATGATGGGCAAAAGGCTGCCCGCATGCAGGCTCGAAGCGGTGGCGTCGAAGCCGATATAGGCCGTGATGGGGCCTTCCGCCGCCTTGGCGTCGAGGCGCTCTAGGTCCGAGCACTGGTGGATGTAGCCGCGCTCCTCAAGGGTGCGCAGGAATTCGGAACGGAAGACGGGAGAGGTCATCGCAAGGCGGCTCGGCAGGTCGGTTTGGACAAATCTGTTCGGAAGGCGGAAAGGAGCGGTGGTTTAACAGGTCCGGCTGAAGATTGCATCGGCATGGGGCGAGGAAGGGGCTGCAATGCGCGTTGTGGGGCTTATGAGCGGCACCTCGATGGATGGGGTGGATGCCGCGGTGATCGAGACCGACGGCGAGGCGGTCACCTGGCTCGGCCCCAATCTGACCCAGCCCTTCGACGGGGAGATGCGCGCCCTTCTGGAAGCCGCCATGGCCGAGGCGCGGGGCCTCAACGCCCGCACCGACCGGCCGGGCGTGATCGCCGAGGCCGAGCGGCGCATCACCGATCTTCATGCCGAGGCGGTGCGCGAGCTTCTGGCAACCCTGCGGCTGACCGCCTGCGACGTGGACCTCATCGGCTTTCACGGCCAGACGGTGATCCATCGCCCCGATGCCCGCCTCACGGTCCAGATCGGCGATGCCGCGCGCCTCGCCCGGGAGCTCGGGGTGCCGGTGATCGCCGACTTCCGCGCCGCCGACGTGGCGGCGGGCGGGCAGGGAGCGCCCATCGTGCCGGTGTTCCACGCCGCGCTGGCGCGCCGGCTCGCCGTGCCGGGGCCGGTGGCGGTGCTGAATGTGGGCGGTGTCTCCAACGTGACGGTGATCGACGGCCCCGCGCCGCTCATCGCCTGCGACACCGGGCCCGGCAATGCGTTGCTCGACGACTTCATGATGGCCCGCACTGGCCGTCCCTGCGATCTCGGCGGCGCCACGGCGGCGCGGGGCGTCGTGGACGAGGATGCGGTGGCCGCGGTGCTCGATCATCCGTTCTTCCGCCTGCCGCCCCCGAAGTCGCTCGATCGCAACGAATTCCGCACCTTCGTGCACGATCGCCTGGGCCTCGCCGGCCATACGCTGGAGGATGGCGCGGCCACCCTCACGGCGCTGACCGCGGCCTGCGTCGCCGCGGTGCTGCCCCATCTGCCCGAGCGGCCGCGCCTGTGGGTGATGGCCGGCGGCGGCGCCCGCAACGCCACCCTGCGCGCCATGCTGGCGCAGCGCGTCGGCGCCGAGGTGCGCACCGCCGACGAGGTGGGCTGGTCGGCCGACGCGCTGGAGGCGCATGCCTTCGGATATCTCGCCGCGCGCGCGGACCGCGGCCTGCCGCTGACCTATCCCACCACGACGGGGGTGTCGGAGCCGCTCACCGGCGGGGTGCGGTTCGAGCCGTGAGGGCGGGGAGCGACAGAATCGGGCGGTGTCCGCCTGTAAAATAGGCAGATCTCCATTTGCCCCGATTCGCGCCAGTGCTGTTTCGCACGCCAATGGCCGTTTTCGCGGGCGTATCGCGCCTCAATGCAAAGGGCGCGCAGGCCGGAGCCCGCGCGCCCTCAAAATGCAGTGATTATAGCGACGCTTGCGCGCCGCGCCGTGTCAGGCCGCGCTTTCCTTGCGGGTGCCCGGCAGGCGCTTGTCGAGATAGGTGCCCACCACTTCCATCAGCTCGTCGGTCTTGCCGTCGAAGAAATGGTTGGCGCCCGGCACCACCTGCTGCTCGATGACGATGCCCTTCTGGGTCTTCAGCTTCTCCACCAGGGTCGCCACCGCCGAGGTGGGCACCACCGCATCCTTGTCGCCATGCACGAAAAGGCCGGACGAGGGGCAGGGCGCGAGGAAGGAGAAGTCATAAAGATTGGCGGGCGCGGCGATGGAGATGAAGCCTTCCACCTCGGGCCGGCGCATCAGCAGCTGCATGCCGATCCAGGCGCCGAAGGAGAAGCCGGCGATCCAGCAGGCGCGCGCATCGGGATTGACCGACTGCGCCCAGTCGAGCGCGGCGGCGGCGTCGGACAGTTCGCCCTGGCCGTGGTCGAACGAGCCCTGGGACCGGCCCACGCCGCGGAAATTGAAGCGCAGCACGGAAAAGCCGCGGTTCACGAACTGATAGTACAGATTGTACACAACCGGGTTGTTCATCGTCCCGCCGAACTGCGGGTGGGGATGAAGGATGATGGCGATGGGGGCATTGCGGGTCTTGGCGGGCTGATAGCGGCCTTCGAGCCGCCCCTTCTCGCCGGTGAAGATGACTTCAGGCATGGACGTCCGCAACCTCTGGGTAGTGCTGGTGCGAGAGCGTAGGGCGGTGAGGCCGCTTTCCCGTCGATCCCGAGCTGCGGTCCCGATCGGCAGGGGAGCGCCGATTTTCCCTCGAAGATTTAGAACTTCTCCAAGGTTAAGGGGACTGCCTGCGGAGGCCTTGACGAGTGGGGAAAGCCGCCTTACCTTTTTTAGAATAATTCTAAACTAGTCCCGCCGCCGGTATGATGTGACGGATATGGCAGCGCGGGGACGGATGAAGTTCGAGCTATGACCGAGATCGGGGCCAATTGCAAGCCTTGCATGGGCCCTTCCCGGGTGAGGGAAGGGCGGCGATGACGGAGCACGGCGCCGCGCCGGTTTCCGGTTCCCCCTCGGGCCGCCGGGTCTATCTCGATCATAATGCGTCGAGCCCCCTGCGGCCGGCTGCGCGGGAGGCGATGATCGCCGCCTTCGAGGTTGCCGGGAACCCGTCCTCGGTGCACGCCCACGGGCGGGCGGCCCGGGCGCTGATGGAGAAGGCTCGGGCGGAGATCGCGGCGGTCGCCGGGGCCGATCCGCGCGGCATCGTCTTTACGTCCGGCGCCACCGAGGCCATCGCGCTGGCGCTCAATCCGGAGGTGGAGCTGGCCGGGCGCGCCAAGAGCTGCGGCGTGCTGCTGGCGAGCGCGGTGGAGCA
>JAFIHR010000313.1 GCA_017849325.1 Xanthobacter autotrophicus
CGGCCTTCCTCGCGGCCTTCGCGGCTTTCCCGCCGCTCGCGCGGGGGGGCCTCGCCGAGCGGCTCGCCGTGCCAGGGGATCGGGTTGCCGATGAGCTTCTCGATGGCGCTCAGCGACTTGCCGTCGTGGTGCGTCACCACCGTATAGGCAGTGCCGGTGCGGCCGGCGCGGCCGGTGCGGCCGATGCGGTGCACATAGTCTTCCGCATGATGCGGCACGTCATAGTTGAAGACGTGGCTCACCGCCGGAATGTCGAGGCCGCGGGCGGCCACGTCGGAAGCCACCAGAAGGGTGGCGTCGCCGGCGCGGAACTGGTCGAGGGCCTTGATGCGGGCGTGCTGGTCCATGTCGCCATGGAGCGCCACCGCATTGAAGCCGTGCTTGGCGAGCGAGCGGTGGAGCACCGCCACGTCGCGCTTGCGGTTGCAGAAGATGATGCCGTTCTGCAGCCCGTCGCAGCCGCGGATGAGGCCGCGCAGCACCTCGCGCTTCTCGTAATCCTCCCGGCCCGCGGACACCAGAAGCTGGGTCACCGTGGTGGCGGTGGAGGCGGGCTTGGACACCTCGACCCGCACCGGATTGGAGAGGAATTGCGAGACCAGGCGCTGGATCTCCGGCGGCATGGTGGCCGAGAAGAACAGCGTCTGACGGGTGAAGGGCACCAGCTTGCAGATGCGCTCGATGTCCGGGATGAAGCCCATGTCGAGCATGCGGTCGGCCTCGTCGATGACGAGCACCTCGATGCCGGAGAGCAGCAGGCGGCCGCGCTCCACATGGTCGAGGAGGCGGCCGGGCGTGGCGATGAGCACGTCCACGCCGCGCAGGAGCTTGGAGTCCTGGTCGCCGAACGAGACGCCGCCGATGAGCAGGGCCACGTTCAGCTTATGGTTCTTGCCGTAGCGGGCGAAATTCTCTTCCACCTGGGCGGCGAGCTCACGGGTCGGCTCGAGGATCAAGGTGCGCGGCATACGGGCCCGCGCGCGGCCTTGCTCGAGGAGCGTGAGCATGGGGAGTGTGAAGGCGGCGGTCTTGCCGGTCCCCGTCTGGGCAAGGCCCAGCACGTCGCGGCGCGCCAACACATGGGGAATGGCCTGGGCCTGGATGGGCGTGGGCTGGGTGTAGCCAGTCTCGGCTACAGCGGCCAGCACCTTATCGCTCAGGCCGAGTTCGGAAAATGACATTGCATCTTTAAGATGCGGCGGCGCGCCGCGATCGAACGTCCCGTGCCGTTTACGGGGTCAGACGAGTGGTCGTCGGTCGGCGCGCGTGGATTCGACATTGTTCGGACGACGCACAGCAACATAAGAAATTTGTGCGCCGTGTCAATGTTTTCCGGTTCCGATCGGAACAGAGGCCAGATTTTGCCGGCTTAGATCCAGGCCGCCGGGCCTTGCTGCACACGATTGCAGAAGGCCCGGCGGCCCGCCCGGGCGATGCCCCCGACACACCGCCCGGGAATTGGCGCGCCGGTGCCGGCGCTTGGATTCGGGGACAAGGCGCGCGCCGGCGCGGCCGTGGCACTCCGTCCTTGGACGGGTCAGGACGCGGTGCGGCGCTCGCTGTCCAGGCTGGCGAACTGCGCCGGGGCGTAGCGCTCGCCGGCGGCCGCGTCCCGGGGCACGGCGGCCTCGATGGCGGTGAGATCGGCCGCTGAAAGGGTGACGGCCAGGGCGCCGAAGGCCTCGCTCAGCCGGTCGCGGCGCCGCGCGCCCACCAGGGGCACGATGTCCGGCCCCTGTGCCGCCACCCAGGCGATGGCGGTCTGCGCCACGGTGAGGCCGCGCGCCTGCGCCACCTGCCGCAGAGCCTCCACCAGCGCGAGGTTCGCGGCCTCGTTGGCGCCGCTGAAGCGCGGGCTGTGGGCGCGGAAGTCCGCCGCCCCCGCCGCCACGCCCTGCCAGTGGCCGCTGATGAGGCCGCGGGAGAGCACGCCATAGGCGGTGATGCCGATGCCCAGCGCGCGGCAGGCGGGCAGGATCTCGTCCTCGATGCCGCGGGAGATGAGGGAGTATTCGATCTGCAGGTCGCTGATGGGAGCGACCGCCGCCGCCCGCCGCAGGGTCTCGGCGCCCACCTCGGACAGGCCGATGTGGCGCACGTAGCCGGCCTGCACCATGTCGGCGATGGCGCCGACCGTCTCCTCCACCGGCACCGCGGGGTCGAGACGGGCCGGGCGGTAGATGTCGATGTATTCGACGTTGAGGCGCTTCAGCGTGTAGGCGAGGGCGGTCTTCACCGCCTGCGGCCGGGCGTCGTAGCCGATCCACGCGCCGGAGGGATCGCGCTGGGCGCCGAACTTCACGCTCAGCACCGCCTGGTCGCGCGGCCGTCCTTTCAGCGCTTCGGCGATCAGCAGCTCGTTGTGGCCCATGCCGTAGAAGTCGCCGGTATCCAGCAGGGTGATGCCACCATCCAGCGCCGCATGGAGGGTGGCGATGCTCTCGGTCCGGTCGGCCGGGCCGTAGAGGTCCGACATGCCCATGCAGCCGAGGCCCAGGGGGAAGACCTCGGGGCCGGTGGTGCCCAGGCGGCGGAGGCTGGAGCCAGAGGCGGGCTGGGGGGTGTTCATGTCCGGTCCTTCCAAACGCGCGGGTGCCGGAGGCGGGGGTGCGCTCCGGCGCCGGCGGGAGAATGCCGCAAGCGGGCGTGTTCGATAATCCTGCCGATCAGGTATGACTTGTGCGATATTCCAAACAATGAGCGAGGCCAGCCTTTCCGATCTCGACGCCTTCGTCGCCGTGGCCCGGGCCCGCAGCTTCCGCGGCGCGGCCCTGGTGCGGGGCGTCTCGCCGTCGTCCCTGAGCGAGGCGCTGCGGCGCCTGGAGGCGCGGCTCGGCGTGCGCCTGCTCAACCGCACCACCCGCTCGGTCACCCCCACCGAGGCGGGCGAGCGCCTGCTGGAACGGCTCGGTCCGGCGCTGGCCGAGGTGGAGGGGGCGCTCGATGCGGTCAACGCTTTCCGCGACAGCCCCACCGGCACCCTGCGCCTCAACGTGCCCAGCGCGGTGGCGCGGCTGGTGCTGCCCTCCATCGTCCCCGGCTTCCTGAAGCGCCATCCGGGCATCGTCCTGGAGGTCGCGGTGGAGGACAGCTTCATCGATGTGCTGGCGGCCGGCTTCGATGCCGGCATCCGCTATGGCGAGCGGGTGGAGCGGGACATGATCACCGTGCCCATCGGCCCGCGCACCCAGCATTTCGCCACCGCGGCGGCACCGGCCTATCTGGCGCGGCATCCAAGGCCGGAGCACCCCAACGACATCCTGAGGCACCCGGTGATCCGCCACCGCTTCGCCAGCGGATATGTGGCGCTGTGGGAGTTCGAGAAGGACGGCGAGATCGTCAAGGTGCGCCCGGACGGTCCGCTGCTGGCCACCAGCCTCGAGGTGGAGCTGATGGCCGCCGAAGCGGGACTGGGGCTGATCCACACCTTCGACGGCATGTTGGCCCCGTCGGTGGCGGCGGGACGGCTCGTTTACGTGCTCACCGACTGGGAGCAGGACTTTCCCGGCCCGCTGCTCTATTTCCCGAGCCACCGGCACATGCCCACGCCGCTGCGCGCCTTCGTGGACTTCATCAGGACCGAGCCGTGGAGCGGGTGAGGGCGCCCGGCCTCAGATGTCGAGCAGTTCCTCATCGGCGAAGGCGGCGTGCTCGGAGATGAAGGTGAAGCGCGCCTCCGGCTTGTTGCCCATGAGGCGCTCCACCAGATCCGCCGTCAGCGCCAGCTCGGCATCCTCGATGGTGACGCGCTGGAGGGTGCGCGTCCTCACATCCATGGTGGTTTCCTTGAGCTGGGCCGGCATCATCTCGCCGAGGCCCTTGAAGCGGCCCACCTCCACCTTGCCCTTGCCGGAGAACTCCTTCTTCAGAAGCTGGTCCTTGTGGGCGTCGTCGCGGGCATAGAGGGTCTTCGCCCCCTGGGTGAGGCGGTAGAGCGGCGGCACGGCGAGGAAGAGGTGCCCGCCCTCGATCAGCTTCGGCATCTGGCGGAAGAAGAAGGTGACGAGCAGGGAGGCGATGTGGGCGCCGTCCACGTCGGCGTCGGTCATGATGATGACCTTCTCGTACCGGAGGTCCGCCTCGCGGTAGTGCGAGCCGGTGCCGCAGCCGAGCGCCTGGCCGAGGTCGGAGAGCTGCTGGTTCTGGGCCAGCTTGTCGCGCCCGGCGCTGGCCACGTTGAGGATCTTGCCGCGCAGGGGCAGCACCGCCTGGGTCTTGCGGTCGCGCGCCTGCTTGGCCGAGCCGCCGGCCGAATCGCCCTCGACGATGAAGATCTCCGAGCCCGCCGCCTCGGTGTTGGAGCAGTCGGCGAGCTTGCCGGGCAGCCGCAGCTTGCGCACCGCGGTCTTGCGGGAGATCTCCTTCTCCTGGCGGCGGCGCAGCCGCTCTTCGGCGCGGTCGATGACATGGTCGAGCAGGCGGCTCGCCTGCACCGGATTGGCGGCGAGCCAGTGGTCGAACGGGTCGCGCAGGCCCTGCTCGACGATGCGCGCCGCCTCCTGGGTGGCGAGGCGGTCCTTGGTCTGGCCCTGGAATTCCGGCTCGCGCACGAACACCGAGAGCATGGCGGCGCAGCCGGTCATCACGTCGTCGCCGGTGATGACGGACCCGCGCTTGCCCTGGCCGGAGCGCTCCGCATGGTCCTTCAGGCCCTTCAGCAGCACGGCGCGCAGGCCGTTCTCATGGGTGCCGCCATCGGGGGTGGGGATGGTGTTGCAATAGGAGGAGACGGAGCCGTCCGCATCGGCCACCCAGGCCACCGCCCATTCCACCGAGCCGTGTCCGCCCGGCTTGCTGATGCGGCCGGAGAAGATGTCCGGATGCACCAGCGTCTGGCCGTCGATGTCGGCGGCGAGATAGTCGCGAAGGCCGCCGGGGAAGCGGAAGACGGTCTTCTCCGGAATGCCCTCCAGCCCCTTCAGCAGCGCCCCCTCGCACGACCAGCGGATCTCCACCCCGCCGAACAGGTACGCCTTCGAGCGCGCCATGCGGAACACCCGGGCCGGATCGAACCGCGCCGACGGGCCGAAGATCTCCGGGTCGGCGTGGAAGCGCACGCGGGTGCCGCGCCGGTTGGTGATGCGGCCGACCTCTTCCAGCGGCCCCTCGGGCACGCCCTTGGAGAAGCTCTGGCGGTAGAGGGTCTGGTTGCGCGCCACCTCGACCTCCAGATGGTCGGAGAGCGCGTTCACCACCGAGACGCCGACGCCGTGCAGGCCGCCCGAGGTCTCATAGACCTTGCTGTCGAACTTTCCGCCGGCGTGCAGGGTGGTCATGATGACCTCCAGCGCCGACTTGCCGGGGAATTTCGGATGGTCCTCCACCGGGATGCCGCGGCCGTTGTCGCTCACCGTGATGTAGCCGTCGGAGGAGAGCTGCACCTCGATGAAGCTGGCGTGCCCCGCCACCGCCTCGTCCATGCAATTGTCGATCACCTCGGCGAAGAGGTGGTGCAGCGCCTTGGCGTCGGTGCCGCCGATATACATGCCCGGCCGCCGGCGCACCGGCTCCAGCCCCTCCAGCACCTCGATGTGGGCGGCGGTGTAGTCGCCCGCCATCTCCGGCGGCGCGGCGGCCGCCTTGCCGCGCGGCGCCTTGGCGGCGGGCCGGGATGCGCCTTTCGATCCCTCCCTGGGACGGGAGGCGGAGCCGAAGAGGTCGTCGCTGTCGGAATCGTCTTTGTCGGACATGGGCCTCGAAAGCCTGGAAGGGGCGCCTGAGAACCAGGCCAATCCTGAAAAGAGAAGATCACATAACCGGACCGGCGCACGGCGCGACTCTTTTCGCGCGGTACGGCCGTCCGGCGGCATCATGACAGACCGGCGCGCAAAGGGGAACAGAAGGGCAACACCGGCTTAGCGCCGTCCCCGTCTTTCACCTGTCGGGGGATGGGTGTAAGGACCTTCGCCCCGGGAGCGCCGGCTTGGTCGGACGGCGCGCGGCAGGAGATACACCATGGCGGACGCAAAGGCTAAGATCGCTGTTCTCGGCGCATCCGGCTATACCGGCTCGGAGCTGGTGCGCCTGCTGCTGCGCCATCCGCGGGCGGAGATCGTGGCCCTCACCGCCGACCGCAAGGCGGGGCAGGCCATGGCGGACGTGTTCCCGCAGTTCGCGCCCTTCGCCCTGCCGCGGCTGGTGACCATCGACGAGGTGGATTTCGCCGCGGTGGACCTCGTGTTCTGCGCGCTGCCCCACGCCACCACCCAGCAGGTGGTGAAGAAGGTGTTCGAGGCGGCGCCCGGCGTGAAGGTGGTGGACCTCTCCGCCGACTTCCGCCTGACCGATCCCGGCGCCTACGAGCAGTGGTACGGCCACCCGCACCAGGCGCTCGAACTGCAGAAGGAGGCGGCGTTCGGCCTGGTCGAGATCTATCGCGACGAGATCAGGAAGGCGCGGCTCGTGGCCAATCCGGGCTGCCACACCACCACCGCCATCCTGCCCATGGTGCCGCTGCTGGAGGCCGGCGCGGTGGAGCCGGAGAGCATCGTGGTGGATTCCAAGACCGGCATGTCCGGCGCCGGCCGCTCGGCCAAGGAGGCCATGCTGTTCTCCGAGGTGTCGGAGGGCATCAACGCCTATGCGGTGGGCTCCCACCGCCACATGGGCGAGCTCGACCAGGAATATTCCAAGGCTGCCGGCCGGCCGGTGACGCCCATGTTCGTGCCGCACCTTTCGCCCATGAACCGGGGCATCTACGCCACCATCTATGTGCGCACCGCCGGCGGCAAGGCGGAGGACCTGCACGCCATCCTCGCCGACTATTACCGGGGCGAGCCCTTCGTGCACGTGATGCCGTTCGGAACGGTGCCTCATTCGCGGCACGTGCGCGGCTCGAACATGGTGTTCATCGGCGTGGTGGCGGACCGCGTGCCGGGGCGGGCGATCATCGTCTCGACCCTCGACAATCTGGTGAAGGGCGCCTCCGGACAGGCGGTGCAGAACATGAACCTGGTGCTTGGCCTGCCCGAGACCATGGGCCTGGAGCAGATTGCGCTCATGCCCTGAGAAGGGGGCGCGTCGCGGCCGGAAGGGGCCGGGCGCGCCGGTCCGGATGGCGTGCCGCGCGCCCGCCGGATAATGCGGGCCCGGCGGTATCCCGTGGGCGCCGGCCGCCGCCCACCGCGCGCTCAAACGTTTGCCCTTGCTTCCCTAAAGGCATTCCCTTCAGGAAGTTAAACGTTAGTCTGAATGCCGCCTCTGGGGTGTGTCGCACGCTCGCAAAACGGCTGCGGTAAAGGTACCTTGGTCTTCTCCCTCTCCAAGTGCCGCCGCGCGCCGCGCGCCTGCCTCGCCCTGGGGTGCCCCGATGAGCTTCCTCGTCTGCCTCGCCGCGCTCTTCTTCCTGATGTTCGTGGCCTATCGCGGCTTCAGCGTCATCCTGTTCGCACCCATCGCCGCCATCGGCGCGGTGCTGCTCACCGATCCGGGCGCGGTGCCCGTGGTCTTTTCCGGCCTGTTCATGGAAAAGATGGTGGGCTTCATCAAGCTCTACTTCCCGGTGTTCCTGCTCGGCGCGGTATTCGGCAAGCTGATCGAGCTGACCGGCTTCTCGCGCTCCATCGTCGCCGCGGTGGTGCACCTGTTCGGCCCGTCGCGGGCGATCCTGTCCATCGTGCTGGTGGGCGCGCTGCTGACCTATGGCGGCGTGTCGCTGTTCGTGGTGGTGTTCGCGATCTATCCCTTCGGCGCGGAGATGTTCCGCCAGGTGGGCATCCCCAAGCGCCTTTTGCCCGGTGTGATCGCGCTCGGCGCCTTCTCCTTCACCATGGATTCGCTGCCCGGCACGCCGCAGATCCAGAACATCATCCCCACCACCTTCTTCAAGACCACGGCCTATGCCGCGCCGATCCTCGGCATCGTCGGCTCGCTCTTCATCCTCGCGGTGGGCCTGTCCTATCTCGAATTCCGCCGCATGCAGGCCAAGCGCCGGGGCGAGGGCTACGGCGTCGATCACCAGAACGAGGTGGTGATGGACGACAGCGTGCCGACCGTCTCGCCGTTCATCGCGCTCCTGCCGCTGGTGGTGGTGGGCGTGGCGAACCTGATCTTCGCCAGCCTCATCCCCGGCTGGTTCGGCGAGACCGCCTCGGCGACGCTGGTGCCGGGTTCCCATGAGGTCTCCCTGCCGACAAACAGCTGGGCCGCCATCTGGGCGGTGGAGGCGGCGCTCATTCTGGGCATCTTCACGGTGACCGCGTTCGGCTTCAAGGCGATCGCCGGCAAGTTCGCCGGCGGCTCGAAGGATGCGGTGGCGGGCGCCCTGCTGGCCGGCGTCAACACCGCTTCCGAATACGGCTTCGGCGCGGTGATCGCGGCGCTGCCGGGCTTCCTCGTCATCAAGAACGCGCTCACCGCCATCCCCAACCCGCTCATCAACGAGGCCATCACGGTGACGACGCTGGCCGGCGTGACCGGCTCGGCCTCGGGCGGCCTGTCCATCGCGCTGGGGGCCATGGCGGACCAGTTCATCGCCTCGGCCCAGGCCCACGGCATCCCGCTGGAGGTGATGCACCGCGTCGCCTCCATGGCGTCCGGCGGCATGGACACGCTGCCCCACAACGGCGCGGTGATCACGCTCCTGGCGGTGACCGGCCTCACCCACCGGCAGTCCTACGGCGACATCTTCGCCATCACGGCGATCAAGACCACCGCGGTGTTCTTCGTGATCGGCTTCTATTATTTGACCGGGTTGTATTGAGGCTTGCGCGTTCTCGAACGCAGTCCGGCGTGATGCGTCTGTGGTTGCGTATATTACGCCGGCAAACCGATAGTTGGCTCCACGCTGCATCTTTTGATTGCGCCGGCAGCGCCTGATCGGCCAAGAAAGCCCGTCAGGGTTGTCGGCGGGGCAAGGCAGGGTGGGTTCGAGTCTGGACGCGATAACCGCGCAAATCGTCGATCTGCTCCCCCCAGACGGAACACCGGTGCTCAACCGCGTGATGCGGGCCATGGTCTCCCGTGGCCTCTCCCGTCCGATCACAACCGATGAATATTTTCAGGCCCGCGACAAGCTCCTGCGCCAGGGCCGCATCGGCCGGGAACGCGGGCAGGGCGGCAAGCTCTTTCTCGTCAAGCTCCCTCCCGCCCAGGCGCCGGGCATTCTCGCCGCAGCGGATACCGTCAGCGAAGCCCGGCTGATGCCATATCTCGGATCATTCCTGGAGCGCGTGTTCATCCGCGACATGGACCTGCCGGCTTCGGCCGCAGCGATCGTTCAGGACATCTCGAAGATTGGCCCACCCCAGGGGCAATGGGCGCGACCCGATTTCATGCTGGTGAGCGCGATGCGTTTCCAGTTCCTGCCGGGCTTGCAGGTCGAGGTGCATTCGTTCGAGCTGAAGACCGAGAACGGGGGATCGGTGCAGGCGGTGCACGAGGCGCTGGCGCAGACCCGCTTCACCCATTTCGGGCACCTCGTGTGGCACCTGCCCGATGGCGCGAAGGCCCGCGCCCGGCTTGAAGATGTCGAAAGCCAATGCGAGGCGCACGGCATCGGACTGATCCTCATCCTCGACCCAGAAAACACGGATTCCGGTTTTGAGGTGCGGCTCGACCCCCGTCATCGCGCGACGCCCGCCAAGGAGGTGGATGCGTTTCTGGAGAGCCGCCTGACCGCGGCGAACAAGGCGATCCTTCGGGCAGCGCTGAATGGAGACCAGTAATGTCTGAACGAGCCGGCAAGGTGGTCGCCGTCGCGAACATGAAGGGTGGGGTAGGCAAGACGACCACCGTGGTGATGCTCGCGGACGGATTCGCGGCCAGCGGTCGCAAGGTCCTGGTCATCGACCTCGATGCGCAGGCCAATTCCTCCTATTGCCTCGCGGGCAACGACCTTCTCAAGAGCCTGATCCGTGAGGAGCGCACGATCAGCTTCTATCTCGAGGACGTTATCGTCCGGAAAAAGCGGACCCATCTTGAGAGCCTTGTGCGGGCGCAGGTGGCTTCAACGACCCATGGCTCCAGACTGCTCGACATCTCGCTGGTGGCCTCCGATCCAAGCCTCAGGTTCGTCGAGCGTGAGATCTTTGCCGATCTGCTCAATCGCGACTTCAACCTGAAGGCTATGGAAGGGCAGCTCTGGAAGAAGCTCGAGTCGGAGCTGCCGCGGCTGCGCGGCACCTATGATCTCATCATCTTCGATTGCGCACCGGGCATTTCCGCCTTTACGGAGGCCGCGGTCCGCGCCGCTGATGTCGTCCTGGTGCCGACCATTCCCGATCCCATGTCCACGCTCGGGCTGTCGGCCTTTCTTTTCAGCTTGTGGCAGGGCGCACTGTCGAAAGTCTCCGGCCTGCCACGGCCGAAGCGGCCTCCCCACGTCTTGGCGACGAGGGTGCAGAAAACGGCGGCTTTCACGCGGACGCTGGGCGCCATGCACAGGGATGTGGAGCGCCCGGAGCCTCCCTATTATCTCTTGAACACGCAGATCCCACAGGCGGCGACTTTGGCGGGGATCGCGTCGGACATTCCAGGCCTCACATTCAACAAGAAGTATGGGGCCGTCATCAGCGCCGTGATCGGCGAGCTCGTCGCAGAGTTGGAAGGGATCTTCGATGCCGATATTTCTTGATGGGCACGGCGTGTTCGCGGCCATCGGCGCCAAGCCGGAGGCCTTTCCCGATATCAAGGCCGATGTGCTTGCCACGGCAGAAAAGCTGCTGATCAAGCAGATCAAGAGGGCAACGACGCTCGACCGCCTGGGCGTGGTTTTCTCCGCGGTCGGCCGCGACAATGCAAAAAATGTCCTTGATGCGATGAAGGACACTGAGGTGTCGGCGCTCGTGAAGAAGCTCGACAAGGTTCGCGCGCCGGAACTCGATGCGCTCACGGGGCGGGCTCATCTTGTGGCGCTTGGCTTCGGCGATGTGGCGCCCGAGGCGCCAAAAGCCAAAGCCAAGGCGCCTAAGGCGAAGAAGGTGCAGAAGAGCCTTCTTGAAGCTACCAGCGCCTTCGCTGAAGCCCACGTGCGCGCCGCTCCTCCCGCCGCCAGTGAGGAGAAGAAGGCGCCCGCCAAGTCCGGCAGCCGGCGCGGCCAAAAGAGCTGATGCGTCGGCGTGGTGCGGGGCAGCTCACGCCGCCTCCGCCACGTCCTTCACCCTGAGATTGACCCGGGTCTCGCCCTGCCAGGTGTCGAGCTCCAGGCTGCCGGCGACGTGCAGCGGGCGGCCACGGGCGGCGAGGAGCGCCTGGCCCAGGGGCTCGTCGGCGCAGCGGAAGGCGGCGAGGCGCAGGCTCGCCCCGTCGGCCGCGGTGAGGCGGCCGCGGATATGGCCGGCGCCGAAGGTCTCGGCGAAGGACAGGCGGTGGCCGGGAAAGGCGAAGACCGGCTCGGGATTGCCGGCGCCGAACGGCCCGGCCCGGGCGATGGTCTCGATCAGGGCCGGGGTGGCGGCGCCGGCGGTCAGCGCGCCGTCGAGGGTGAGAGCGCCTTCCGCGCGGGCGCGGGCCACGTCGGCGGCCAGCGTCGCCTCGAAATGGGCGCGCAGCTCGCCGAGCCGGGCGCGCGCCACGGTGAGGCCCGCCGCCATGGCGTGGCCGCCGCCCTTCACCAGCAGCCCGCGGGCCACCGCATCGCGCACCGCCCGGCCGAGGTCCACCCCGGGCAGGGAGCGGCCGGAGCCGGTGCCGGTCTCGCCGTTGAAGGCGATGGCGAAGGCCGGGCGCTGGAAGCGCTCCTTCAGCCGCGAGGCGACGAGCCCCACCACGCCCGGGTGCCAGCCCTCGCCGCTCACCACCACGCAGGCGCCGTCGTCGGCGAGGCCGTGGGCGGCATAGGCCTCCGCCTCGGCGGCGGCGAGGATGGCGCGCTCCACCTCCTGGCGCTCGCCGTTCAACCGGTCGAGCTCGATGGCGATGGCCTTCGCTTCCATCGGGTCATCGGTGAGCAGCAGCCGCGCCCCGAGGGTGGCATCGCCGATGCGCCCGCCCGCATTGATGCGCGGGCCGAGCAGGAAGCCGAGATGGAAAGGGCGGGGCGGCCCGTCGAGCCGCGCCGCATCCATGAGGGCGGTGAGGCCCACGCGGCCGCGCCGGCGCATCGCCATGAGGCCCTTGGTGACGAAGGCGCGGTTGAGGCCCTTGAGCGGCACCACGTCGGCCACGGTGCCCAGCGCCACCAGGTCGAGCGCCGCCAGCAGGTCGGGCGCCGGGCGCTCGGCGGTGAAATGGCCGCGCCGGCGCAGCTCCCGCACCAGCCCGACGGCGGTGACGAAGGCGAGGCCCGCCGCGCACAAATGCCCGAGGCCGGAGAGGTCGTCCTCCCGGTTGGGATTGACGATGGCCACCGCCTGCGGAAGCTCGGCACCCGCCTGATGGTGGTCGATCACCACCACATCCATGCCGATGGCGCGAGCATGGGCGAGGGTTTCCAGCGAGGTGGTGCCGCAATCCACCGTCGCCAGCAGGGTCACGCCCTGGGCGGCGAGCTGGTCGATGGCGCCGACGGTCGGGCCGTAGCCCTCGAAGATGCGGTCGGGAATATGGAACAGCGGGTCGAGACCCGCGGCGCGCAGCACGTCCACCAGGAGCGCGGTGGCGGTGGCGCCGTCCACGTCGTAATCGCCGAACACGGCCACCTGATCGCCGCGCTCCACCGCGTCGGCGAGGCGCGCCACGGCGGCGGGCATGTCGGTGAGGGTGTCGGGATCGGGCAGAAGGGTCTTGATGGCGGGGTCGAGATAGGCCTCCACCTCGTCCAGCGCCACGCCGCGCCCGGCCAGCACCCGCGCCAGAAGATCGCTCACCCCGTAGCGCTGGGCCATGGCGAGGGCGCACTGGGAGCCGCGCAGGTCGAGCCGCTCCCGCCAGGCCCGGCCGGTGGCGGAATGGGTGACATTGAGGAAGAAGCGATTCGGCTGGTCCAGCATGGTCCCCCCATGAAGCCAGAGCGCGGCCGGCACGTCGAGGCGCGGGGCGCCGGGGCAACGATTTCCGGTGGACAGGCGGCGGCCCATGGCGTCGGCCGGCCGGTCAGGGGGCCGTTCCGGCTCAGAGCGTGGTGGACAGGAAGAAGACGATGGCGCCGGCCATCACGGCGATGGCGCTCGCCGCGACGTAGCGCAGGGCGAAGGCGCGGGTGCCGGCGGCCACCACGAACACCACCCGCCCCACCGCATTCATGGCGAGGGCGATGAGGATGGAGAGCGCCGAGGCGGCGAAGGTCAGCCCGTTGCCGGCGAGCCGGGCGGCATTCAGCGACGGCACGTCCACATCGACGATGCCCGCCACCGCCGATACCAGATAGAGGCTCTGCGGCCCCACCGTCTTCAGCAGCGCGCCACTCACCGCCGAGACCGCGGCGAACATGGCGGCAAACGCCACCAGCGGTCCGATGTCGAAGGGATTGCCGACATTCTCGCTCGCCTTCGCATGGCTGTCGTCGCCACGCATCAGGAACACCCCCATGACGCCGAACGCGGCCGCCGCCGCCAGCACCGCCGGGGCAAGGGTCCAGAGCAGGCCCGGCGCCACCACGGCGCAGATCACCAGCACGCGCAGGCACGACACCATGGCCGCGAGCGCGCCGCCCCCCGCCAGCAGGCCGGGCGGCTCGCCCTGGGCGGCGCGCCGGGCGAAGGCGATGGCGACCGCGGTGGAGGACACCAGGGCGCCGCCCAAAGCGCTGAGCAGGATGCCCTTTTCCGGCCCCGCCACCTTCACCGCCACATAGCCGGCGTAGGAGATGGTGGCGGTGAGCACCATGAAGAACCAGATCTGCCGGGGATTGATGGCGTTGAACGGATCGATGGCGTGGTCCGGCAGCAGCGGCAGGACGATCACCGTCATGGCGAGCAGGACGACGGCGGAGCGCAGCTCGGGCCAGGTGAGATTGCGCACCAGCCGGTGCAGCACCTGCCGGCTCGCCAGCAGGGCCGTGGTGGCGATGGCGGCCGCGCCCGCGACCTCCGGGTCTCCCACCACCGCCAGCGCCCCGAGGGCGAACACCAGCAAGGCGGCGATGAGGCCGGTGATGGAATAGGTGTCGTCGCGCATCTCCTCGCGCAGCACGAAGACGGTGAAGATGGCGGAAAAGGCGAGCCCGGCGGCGATCAGCAGCGCCACGCTCTGCACCGATTGGGAGACCGCCGCCGAGACCCCGCCGAGGAGCCCGCACAGGGCATAGGTGCGGATGCCGGCGGTGCGGCTTCCGGCCGGCTCCTTGCGCTCGCGCCAGCCGCGCTCGACGCCCACCACGAAGCCGATGGCAAGGGCGATGGCGAGGCGGAACAGCAGGTCGTTCACGGCGCAGCCCTCCGGGAGGCCGGCGCATCGGACCGGCGGGGGATGCCGGCGCTCCGCCGGATCAAGTTCCCGGGCGGCGTCATGGTTTCCCGGCTAACAGCATGGAAGGCCGGAACCGGCCGGCGCGGGGCGCGGCCGGGCTCAGAGCACCTCATCGAGGTGGAACTTGCGGAAGTCGCGGTGCTCGGTGGTGATGCGCCGCACGGTGCCGGTGGCGGCACGCATGACGATGGTGTCGGTCTCGATCACGGTGCGGCCGAACCGCACGCCCTTCAGCAGCGCGCCGTCGGTGACGCCGGTGGCCGCCACCAGGCAGTCGCCGCGCACCATCTCCTCGAGCTTATAGATCTTCGCGCCGTCGCGGATGCCCAGCGCCTTGGCCTGGGCGCGCTTCTTCTCGGTGTCGAGCACGAGGCGGCCCTCCATCTGCCCGCCGATGCAGCGCAGGGCGGCGGCCGCCAGCACGCCTTCCGCCGCGCCGCCGAGGCCGAGATAGATGTCGATGCCGCTGTCGTCGGGATTGGTGGTGTGGATCACGCCCGCCACGTCGCCGTCGGTGATCAGCTTGATGGCCGCCCCGGTCTTGCGCACCGCCTCGATCAGCGGGCCGTGGCGCGGCCGGTCGAGGATGAGGGCGCAGATGTCCGTGGCCGGCACGCCCTTGGCCTCGGCCAGTGCCTCGATATTCTCCTGCGGCGAGCGCGAGAGCGAGACGATGCCTTCCGGGTAGCCCGGACCGATGGCGAGCTTCTCCATATAGGCGTCGGGCACCTTCAGCAGCGAGCCGCGCTCGGCCAGGGCGAGCACGGAGATGGAGCCCTCCATGTTCTTGGCGCACAGGGTGGAGCCTTCGAGCGCATCCACCGCGAGATCCACCGCGTCGCCGCCCGCGCCCAGCGCCTCGCCGACGAAGAGGTGCTCGGTCTCGCCCTCCTCGCCCTCGCCGATGACCACCTCGCCCAGGATGGCCATCTCGCTCAGCTCGCGATAGGTCGCGGCCATGGCGGCGAGGTCGGCCGCCTGCTCGTCGCCGCGGCCGCGCAGGCTGGCCGCGGACACGGCAGCCCGTTCGGTGATCTGCGCCAGCTCCAAGGCGAGCCGGCGGTCGAGCACCTGCGGCATCCGTGCGACGCTCATGGTTCGTCCTTCCCCGTCAGTCCTTCTCGATCCGGATCACCTGCGGCAGCGAGGCGACAACGCCGTCCGCCTCGATGGCGGCGATGGCGCGCCGCACGGCCTCCTCGGTGGTGGCGTAGGTGATGAGGATCACATGGGCAGTGGCCGCCGCATCATCGGCGAGATCGGGCCGCCGCTGCACGATGGATTCGAGCGAGATGTGCTCGTCGGCCATGCGCTGGGCGATGGTGGCGGCGGTGCCCGGCTTGTTCACGGCGGCGAGGCGGATGTAGTAGCCGCCCTCGTGGCGCTGCATGGGCGCGCGCTCGGCCTTCTGCAGCAGGCCCACCGGGATGCCGAAGGTGAAATCCTTCCCGCCCTTCGCCACGTCGGTGAGGTCGCCCACCACGGCGGAGGCGGTGGCATCGCCGCCGGCACCGGGGCCGACCAAAGTGAGGCTCACGGCATCGCCATCCACCGCCACCGCGTTGGTGACGTTGGAGACCTGGGCGATGGGCCAGTGCTTGGGCACCATGGTGGGATGCACCCGCTGTTCGATGCCCGTTTCCGTGCGGAGCGCGACGCCGAGCAGCTTGACCTTGTAGCCGAGGTCGTCCGCCGCTTCGAGGTCCGCCAGGGTGAGCTGGCGGATGCCTTCCACATAAATGGAGTCCGCATCCACCTGGGTACCGAAGGCGAGCGAGGTGAGCAGCGCCAGCTTGTGGGCGGTGTCGTAGCCGTCGATGTCGAAGGTCGGGTCGGCCTCGGCATAGCCCAGCCGCTGCGCCTCGCCGAGGCAGACGTTGAAGGAGAGCTTCTCCTCCAGCATCCGGGTGAGGATGTAGTTGCAGGTGCCGTTGAGGATGCCCGAGACCCGCTCGAGCTGGTTGCCGGCGAGGGATTCGCGCAGGGTCTTCACGATGGGGATGCCGCCCGCCACCGCCGCCTCGAAATGCAGGCTGGCCCCGTTTGCCTCGGCGCGCCGCGCGAGATCGACGCCGTGCCGGGCGAGCAGGGCCTTGTTGGCCGTCACCACCGGACGGCCGAGATCGAGCGCGGCCTCCACGGCGGCCTTGGCCGGGTCGCCGTCGCCGCCCATCAGCTCGACGAACACGTCGATGCCGCCGTCGCGGGCGAGGGCCACCGGATCGTCGAACCAGGCAAGACCCGAGAGGTCCACCCCGCGGTCGCGGGTGCGGTCGCGGGCCGCCACCGCCACCACCTTCACGGTGCGGCCGGTGCGCGCGGCAAGATCCGCCGCGCGGCGGTCCAGCATGCGGATCACCCCCGTCCCCACCGTGCCGAGGCCGGCGAGGCCCACTCTCAAATCACTCATGAATCTCTACCGGCTCGATCTCGGATGCGATGACGCGGCTCAGCGCGCGGCGCTCAGGGGTACCACATTGTGCAGCGTGGTGCCCGCCTGGTCGAAGAAGCGGCGGATGTTGCGGGCGGCCTGGCGGATGCGCTGCTCGTTCTCCACCACGGCGATGCGGACAAAGCCGTCGCCATGCTCGCCGAAGCCGACGCCCGGGGCCACCGCCACCGCAGCCTTCTCGATGAGGAGCTTGGCGAATTCCACCGAGCCCATCTCGCGGAACGGCTCGGGAATCGGCGCCCAGGCGAACATGGAGGCCTTGGGCACGGGGATCGTCCAGCCGGTGCGGGTGAA
>JAFIHR010000314.1 GCA_017849325.1 Xanthobacter autotrophicus
AAGCGGGGCCTTCACAATCGGCGCCGATCATGGGAAGCATCTGGGCCGAAAGTCGTTTTGCCTTTCGGTCCATGGTCCTTCCTCCGGAGACAATACAATGGGCGAGATGGCGGGCTGCAACGTGAGGCGAGGCGGCCACCGCCGGTATCTCTTGGCCCTGTGCGCGATCATCGCGGTTTCGACCGCGCCGTGCCTGCCGGTGCGGGCGCAGGTGCCGGATCGCGCCGGCGTCGCCACCTTCGACGTCAGCAAGCTCCCGCGCGTCCCCGGTGCGAAGGAGGTCTTCGCCAGCCCCTTCACGACGATCTTCGTCTCTCCGCAGGCCATCACTCCGACGGCGTATGCGGTCGAAAAGGGGCTCGCGGCCCTCGGCTGGCAGAAATATGCTGCGCCCAACGCGGCATCCGCTGAAAATCCGACCATGAAGACATTGACGCTGAAGAAGGGGGCGCAGGCCCTCAGCGTCTTCATCACGGTTGCGCCGGCACAGAACAACGCCATCAGCGTCCAATATTCCGCCGTGCCTTTGAGGGTGGACCTGCCTTTCACCGCGGATGCGGCGAATATTGAATACTCGCCGGACCGGCCGTCCTTGAGCCTCGTCAGCGCCGAGCCGGTGGAAAAGCTCCTCGACTTCTACCGCCGGGAGCTCGCCGGCCGGGGGTGGTTCCTGTGGTCGGCAAAGGCCAATGGCAGGCAGCCGGCGGGAGGGCCGTCCGGAACGCTCCGCGACGGTGGTGGCTACGCCTATTTCGTGAGCGACGAGACCCCCAAGGTGGCCTTGGCCCTCGTGCTGCAGAAGACCGACGCCGGAAAGGTCAAGGTCGAGATCACGCCGCAGCCGGTGAGCGCCCTCGAGAATGCGCGCCAGGCCTATCTCAGCGGCGACACTGTCGCGCCGCCGGTCGCCATCGCCGATCTTCCGCGCCTGCCCGGCGCGCGGGACACCGGCAGGTCGACCGCCGAACGTGTCTCCTATTCCGTGCCCGGCAACGTCCCCGCCACCGCCGCCGCCATCAAGGCGCTGCTGGCCGCGCAGGGCTGGAATTTCTATGTGGTTCCTCTGGACGACCGCCACTCGACCTGGCTGACCTTCCTCAAGGGGCAGCAGGGGCTTTCGGTCCGCTTCACCATTTCGCCCGGCCGGACCGAGGACACCACGGACCAGACCACGGTGGACTATACGGCCGATCGGCTGCCATTCGCCCCGCCCGTTCCGGACGACGCCGCCGATGTCCAGTTCGATGCGAATCGGCCCTATCTCAGCCTGACCTCGGGCGGCACGCCGCAGAGCCTGCGCGACTTCTATGCCCGCAAGCTCGCGGAAAATGACTGGGAGCCGCTCGCCGATGCGGACATCGCGGCGAAATGGCCGAATGGGCGGCCCGATCCCAGGCCCGCGAACGGCGAGGTCGCCTATTTCGTGCGGGGCAACGTCCGGCCCCTCATGCTTGTCCTGCGGACCAGCGACAGCGGCCGGACCCTGGTGGAGCTGAAGACTCCGTCCTTCGCCGAGCAGCAGTCGGTCGAAGCCGATGGCGACGTCTTCGGCCTTCCCGTCCCCCGGCCGCGCAAGAGCGCAGGCGGCACCAATGGCGCGACCGGGCGCGAGATCCACGCCCAGGTCCAGGCGAGCCTCGAGGCCGTGCTGTCGTTCTACCGCGGCGCGCTTTCCGCCCTCGGGTGGAAGGAGGATGCGGCGCGTAGCGCGATCGGCCCGGACGAGGCGGTGGCGAATTTCACCTTTCCTGAAGGCTCGGCCACTCTGAAGCTCGCGCGCCAGTATGGCCTGACCACCGTCAGCCTCGTCGAGAAGATCACCAAGCCGAAGACCCAGAGCATGCCCGGCGCCGGCTCGGTCGGTGACATGCTGCAGCAGGCCCAGCAGATGATGCGCGACGCGGAGGCCCAGGCCGGCAGCGCCGCCCGGCCGGCGGATGCCGGACGCGGGGCCGGCACAGCCGTCCAGGCGCTCCAGCCGCTTGCCGACAGCAACGCGCCTATTCCCCTGCCTGAGACGGCGCAGGACGTGGATTTCGACAGCGAGGACGGCACGCTCG
This sequence comes from Xanthobacter autotrophicus, assembly GCA_017849325.1. GTDB lineage: Bacteria > Pseudomonadota > Alphaproteobacteria > Rhizobiales > Xanthobacteraceae > Xanthobacter > Xanthobacter autotrophicus_B. Next base: position 2,061 of record JAFIHR010000314.1, read on the forward strand.
AGTTCACCAGCGAGTCCAGCGTCACCTCGATCGCCGACTTCTTCCGTTCCGCCCTCAAGCAGTCCGGCTGGCGCGCCAAGCCCAGCGTGATCAACAACGCGAACATGGCGCAGCTTCAATTTGGCAAGGGCAAGAAGGATCTCTCCATCACCGTCATGAAGATGGGGCCCACCACCAATGTGAATGCCAGCGGCTCGGGGCTGAAGGTGGCGGGCGCGAAGCCCGACCAGCCGGCCGCGGAAAGCCAGAGCCGCGCGGGCGCCGCCGCCTCGCCGCCGCCGTCGGCGGACGACCTCGCCGTCGAGGATCGTTCCGGGCTGCCGGTGCCCCGGCGCCTCACCATGTCGGAGGTGACGAAAACGCCGTTCCGGCGCGAGCTCAACGCGACCGTTCCGCTCGACCTCTCCGTGGTGCTGGATTTCTACCGCCGCGAGCTCGGCAACCGCGGCTGGAAGGAGGAGGGCAAGGGCGCGGCGGTCGCCGCCGACCGGGCGACGCTCCGCTTCGCCTCGCCCGAGGGGCCGGCCGTGCTGACCCTGGGCCGAAAGGGCAACGAAACGACCGTCAACCTCGGCGTGAAGAATCCGGAGGCGGCGCGGAAGGCCGGCGTCCTGCCGCAGCCCGGAAAGGCCAAGGTGATGTTCGGCAATATCCAGCCCGACGCCATGTCGCTCACCTTCAATAACCGGACCATCAAGGTCCCGGGCAATGCCGGCACCAAGGCGCCCGACGGGCCGACGCTGGATCTTGCCCCTGGGAAATACAAATACTCGATCAAGATCGATGGAAAGGTGGAGGTCGATGAGGTGGAGGTGCGCTCCGACGAGACCTGGGGCCTGATGATCAGCCCGGCAGGCGTGCTGGCGCTGCAGGCCTACTGATCGCGCCGGACGCGGGCTCGGACGCCCTGGCTGCGATCGATCGGGGAGGGGGCGGCGTTCCGGGATGAGCCCGGGAGTGTGAAGGCCCCCCCCCTGGCGGATCACGGCCGGCCGGTCGGATGCGTGCTCGGAGCGCCTCGGCCCGGGGGCTGAGCCGCTGCTGCGGGCGCCACCCCGCAGGCCGGGCGTGCGGTCGCTTTCGATGCGCCGTCCGGTGTCCGCGGGCGTCGCATTCCTGGGCGCACTTCCGGCGGGAATGCCCCGGGGATGCATCCGGGCGCGCCGCCGGCCCGTTGCGACAGCGGATGATCGGGGACTCCCGCGCCCCCTGAGGCTCAAAAGAGGCACTTTCACGAGGATCCGAATGCGGGCCACAGGCCATGGACCGCCGGCACTTCCTCCGCGCGCGAAACGAGATCAGGCAAGGTGAGCGCAAGGTCTACGGAGCACAACGGCTACCGCGCGACCGGACGCGACAATAACGGCCGTGCAACCTCGGCCGACTCGGGATTGATGGTCTCAGGGAGCGAATGGGCAAGGGGCGCGTTCCAGTGCCATGCCCCCTCTTTGCTCCGTATCGCGCGGATCGCCTTGATCAGGGGAACGCCGGACCACGCGCCGGCATCCGTCCCCGCCGCGAAGAGCCGGCCTTCCAGCGCCGCAATTTCCTGCGCCAGAACAGGGTCCTGCGCCCAGCCATTCAGAGCCTTGACGGTGCGCGTCGGCGCCGCCGGCCCGAACCGGGAGCGCCAGACGAGGAAGGCGCGGTAGGTCTCGCGCGGGTCGCCCCGCCCGGCCGCGCGGCTCAGCTCCCGGAAGGCGAACGCCTCGGAGCGGCGGTAGGCGTCGCGGCGCTGCCGCCAGCGGCGCTCCAGGTTTCGCAGGATGGGCGGCGCCGCGCGGATCAGGACCGCTGCCGCCGCGATCCCCGCGACCAGCGCCAGCCAATGCTCCAGAACGAAGAGGAGCAGCCGTCGCGGGGCGGAAAGGCCGCCGGGCTGCGCCCCGCCCGCGGCGGCCGAGGTGCCGCCGGCCACCGCGAAGGATTGCGGACCAAGCCGCGCGTGCTGGATCGTCCCGCCCTTGGCATCCCACCAGGCAATCTCGATCGCGGGCAGGGTGAGCGTGCCGGCCTCCTCCAGCATGTAGATGGCGCGGTCGGTGCGGGTGGCGATGAGCTCGCCCGTGCCGTCGTCCACGCCATCGCTCAGCTCGGGCTGGCCCGGATAGACCCGCGTGCCGGCGATGGGCGCGAAGGACGTGGGCGGCAGCAGGATGGCGGGGGCGCCTCTCGCCTCGATGGTCACGATGCGGGTCACGCTGTCGCCGACCTTCAGGGCGGGCGATGACCGCTGGATGTCTCCGCTCAGGCTCAGGTGGGTTGCCGA
>JAFIHR010000315.1 GCA_017849325.1 Xanthobacter autotrophicus
GGCCAGCCCGTCGACATGGCCTCCACCGGCTGGAGCAAGGGTGCGCAGCCGGTGCGCGGCCTCAGCTATTCGGGCGTGGGCGCGGCCGGCAATGGCCAATAGGCCGGCCGAAGGACACCCCCGCTCTTCGCGCCAGCCTTCGCCGCCGATTGTGACGCGCCCCGGAATCGTGGCACGATTCGTTCCATGACTGGCTTTGAGACCACGCTCGTCCGACCACGCCCGGCCGCGCCCCGCCGCCGGCTTCCGCGCCTTCCCCTGCGGCGCGCCGTTGCCGCGGTCACGGCCGCCCTCGCCCTGATGGTCGCCCTGGCGGGCCAGCCGGCGCTGGCCCAAGGCGAGGCGTTCCAGACCAGCGTGCCGGCGGCCTTCCTGATGGACGTCAACACCGGCTCGGTGCTCTACGAGAAGAACGCCGACCAGCAGATCCAGCCCGGCACCCTGGTCAAGGTGATGACGGCCGCCGTGGTGTTCGCCGAGCTGAAGGCCGGCAAGATCACCCTCGACACCCCCTTCATCGTGAGCGTCGATGCCTGGCGGCGCGGCGGCGGCCCATCGGGCACGGCGGCCATGTTCGCGGAGGTGAAGAAGCCCATTGCGGTGCGCGAGCTTCTGGCCGGCGCCATCGTGGTCTCCGGAAACGATGCGGCGCTCACCCTGGCGGAGGGCGTGGCGGGCTCGGAAGGCGAGTTCGTCGCCAAAATGAACGCCGCCGGCGCGCAGATGGGGCTCACCCGCAGCCATTTCACCAATGCCACCGGCTTCGAGGATCCCGCGCAGCTCTCTACTGCGCGGGACCTCGCCGTGCTGGCACAGACCATCATCCGGACCTATCCGGAATATTATTCCATCTTCTCCCAGCCCGGCATCGACTGGAACCGGATCAAGCAGCGCAACCGCAACGTGCTGCTGTCCGCCAATATCGGCGCCGACGGGCTCCAGGTGGGATGGCTGAAGGAGGCGGGCTATCACGCGCTCGGCTCCGCGGTGCGCGGCAACCACCACCTGGTCGTCGTAACCCTCGGCGCCAAGACCGAGAAGCAGCGGCTGGACGAGACCCGCAAGCTGCTGGACTGGGGCTTCGACTCCTTCAAGGAGCGCCAGCTCTTCCCGGGCGGTGCCGAGATCGCGCGGGCGCAGGTGTTCGGCGGCGAGCAGACCTCGGTTCCGCTGGTGGCCCACGGGCCGGTGGAACTGCTGGTCTCGCGCGGCTCGCAGGAACGCATCTCGGCCAAGGTGGTCTATCGCGGCCCGTTGCGCGCCCCGGTGGCGAGTGACGTCGAGGTGGGCCGCCTGGAGATCTACCGCGGCACCACGAAGGTGCTCGAGGTGCCGCTCTTCACCGCCAGGGAGGTGGGGCCGGGCACGCTGGTGACGAAAGCGCGCGACGGCGTTTTCACCCTGTTCGGCGACAGCGTGCGCAGCGGCGTGCATTCCCTCGTGGCGATGATCCGCCGATGACCGGGCGGCGCGGCTGCTTCATCACGCTCGAAGGCGGGGAGGGGACCGGCAAATCCACCCAGGCCCGGCGCCTCGCCGCCCATCTGCGCGGGCGCGGCCTCGATGTGGTGGAGACCCGCGAGCCCGGTGGCTCGCCGGGGGCGGAGGCGGTGCGCCGGGTGCTCCTGTCCGGCGTTGCCGAGCCGCTCGGGCCCAAGGGCGAGGCGCTCCTGTTCGCCGCCGCCCGGGCCGACCATGTGGACCACCTCATCGCCCCGGCGCTCCGGGCCGGCAAGACCGTGATCTGCGACCGCTTCATCGATTCCACCCGGGTCTACCAGGGCCTCGTGGGGCGGGTGGAGCGCGAGCTGCTCGACGCGCTGGAGCAATTGGTGGCGGGCGAGACGCGGCCCGATCTCACTTTGGTGCTCGACGTGCCGCCGGAGATCGGCCTTGCCCGCGCCGCGGCCCGCGACGAGGGCCGGCCGGCCGACCGCTTCGAGCGCCAGGGCGAGGAGTATCACCGCGCCGTGCGCGAGGCGTATCTCTCCGTGGCGCGCGCCGAGCCGGACCGCTGCGCCGTGGTGGACGCAGCGCCGGGACCCGACGAGGTGGCGGCGCAGATCGCCGCGCTGGCGGACGCCTGCCTCGCCCGCTGCCATGGCCTCGCCGAAACGGTGGGAGCCGTCCCGTGAGCGCGCCCGAGGCGGCGGACCTCCTGCCGGGCGCGCCGCACCCCCGCTTCCAGGATCGCCTGTTCGGCCATGCGGCGCTGGAAGCCGATCTGTTGGGTGATTTCCGCGCCGGACGGCTGCCCCATGCGCTGCTGATCGGCGGGCCGCAGGGCATCGGCAAGGCGACCCTGGCCTATCGCCTCGCCCGCACCGTCCTGGCCTATGGCGCGCCGGGCGCCGAGATGCCGGCGCATCACGACCTCGCCCTGCCGAAGACCCATCCGGTGTTCCGTCAGGTGGCCTCGCTCAGCCATCCCGATTTCCTGGTGCTGCGCCGCGCACCGGAGGCCGGCGAGGAGAAGATCCCCACCGTCATCCCCGCCGAGATGGTGCGGCGGGTGAAGCCCTTCTTCGGCTCCACGGCGGCGGGCGGGGGCTGGCGGGTGTGCATCGTCGATACGGTGGACGATCTCAACGCCTTCGGCGCCAATGCTTTGCTGAAGACCCTGGAGGAGCCGCCGCCGCGCTCGCTCTTCCTCATCATCTCCCATGCGCCGGGCCGGGTGCTGGCCACCATCCGCTCGCGCACCCGGCTGCTGCGGATGCGCGCGCTGGCGCCCGCCGACGTGCTCGCCGCCCTCGACCACCTCAAGGGCGAGGTGGAGGACCTCGACGAGGCGATGCTCCCGGCGGCCGCCGAGGCCAGCGGCGGCAGCGTGCGCCGGGCCATCGTGCTGGCGCGCGGGGAGGGCATGGAGGTGCGCTCCGCCACCCTCGCGCTGCTCGACCAGCTTCCCGACCCCCGGCCGGAGGCGCTGCATGCCCTGGGCGCACGCCTGCAGGGCGACCGGGCCGATGGCCTCGATCTCTTCGTCGAGGCGGTGAGCGATCACATCGCGCGGCAGGCGACGCAGGGCGCCGCGCCGCGCCATCGCCTTGTCCGCCTCACCGAGGTGTGGGAGAAGGTGCGGCGCAGCGCGGTGGAGGCGGATGTCTTCAACCTCGACCGCAAAGCGCTGGTGTTCCGTATCTTCGCCGATCTCGCCGACGCGGCGCGCGCCTGATGGGCGCAGGCGCGGCGCGAGCACGGCGCCATTCGTCGAGCCTGTAATGTCCTCGTTGCCGCAAAAGCCGCCCTTCTACATCACCACGGCCATCGCCTATCCCAACGGCGTGCCGCACATGGGCCATGCCTACGAGGCCATCGCCACGGACTGCATCGCCCGCTTCAAGCGGCTCGACGGCTTCGACGTGCGCTTCCTCACCGGCACCGACGAGCACGGCATCAAGATGCTCCAGACCGCGCAGAAGGCGGGCATCACCCCGCGCGAGCTGGTGGCGAAGAACGTGCCGCGCTTCGAGGCCATGGTCGCCACCTTCAACCTCTCCAACGACGATTTCATCCGCACCACGGAAGAGCGCCACCGCCGCTCCACCCAGGCAGTCTGGGAGCGGATGCAGGCCAATGGCGACATCTATAAATCCACCTATTCCGGCTGGTATTCGGTGCGCGACGAGGCCTATTACGGCGAGGACGAGACCCAGCTCAACGCCGACGGCGTGCGCCTCGGCCCGCAGGGCACGCCGGTGGAATGGGTGGAGGAGGAGAGCTACTTCTTCCGCCTCTCCGCCTATCAGCAGCGCCTGCTCGATTACTACGAGGCCAATCCCACCTTCATCATGCCGGAGGCGCGGCGCAACGAGGTGACGAGCTTCGTGGCGGGCGGCCTGCAGGATCTCTCCATCTCCCGCACCACCTTCGACTGGGGCATCCCGGTGCCCGGCGACGACAAGCACATCATGTATGTGTGGGTGGACGCGCTGACCAATTACATCACCGCGCTCGGCTATCCCGACACCGAATGCGCGCTGTTCGAGAAGTATTGGCCGGCGGACATCCATGTCATCGGCAAGGATATCACGCGATTCCACGCGGTTTACTGGCCCGCCTTCCTGTGGTCGGCGGGGCTGGAGGCGCCGAAGCGGGTGTTCGGCCACGGCTTCCTGTTCAACCGCGGGGAGAAGATGTCGAAGTCGGTGGGCAATGTGGTGGACCCGTTCGACCTCGCCGACACCTATGGGGTGGATGCCATCCGCTATTTCTTCCTGCGCGAGGTGTCGTTCGGCCAGGACGGCTCCTACAGCCACGAGGCCATCGTGGCGCGCATCAATGCCGATCTCGCCAACGACCTCGGCAACCTCGCCCAGCGCTCTTTGTCCATGATCTCCAAGAATCTCGGCGGGGCCATGCCGGCGCCCGGTCCGCTGATGCCCGAGGACGAGGTGATGCTCGCCGCCGCCGACGCCATGCACGAGAAGGCGCGCGAGGCCATGGAGAGCCAGGCCATCCACCATTATCTCGCCGCGGTGTGGGCGGTGGTGGCCGATGCCAACCGTTATTTCGCCGCCGCCGCCCCCTGGGCGCTGCGCAAGACCGATCCCGAGCGCATGGGTACGGTGCTGTGGGTCACCGCCGAGGTGATCCGCCAGGTGGCCATCCTGATCCAGCCCGTGATGCCGGAGAGCGCGGGCAAGATGCTCGACCTCATCGCCGTGCCCGTGGAAGAGCGCAGCTTCGACCGGCTGGGGCGCGAGGGGCGCATGCCAGCCGGCCGCATCATCCCAGTACCAACCGGCGTGTTTCCGCGCTATGTGGAATCCGACGCGGCGACATCCTGACCACTTTTTGTTAGGGAAGAGGCCCGAAGCTGCCAGCGGGCCTTCCGTTGGGTCAGAGCGGGCAGGGCGATGGCGGCAAGCGGTAAGGCTGGCACGGGAGAGTGCACCATGAGGATGGCCGGATCATTGGGTCTTGCGGGCGCGATGGCGGCGGCGCTTGCGCTCGCCGGATGCGCGAGCGAGCGCACGAGCCGGAATCCGTGGGACGCCCCGGCGAACTACGGGGATGGCGCGGCGCAGGTCGCCCCGCCCGTGCAGCCGGGCCCCGAGGTGCCGCGCATCGAGGTGAAGCTCTCCGGCGCCGACGCCACGCTGGTGCGCGCCCGCCTCGCCACCTCGCGCCGGGCACGCAATTACAACATCACCGTGGACCAGCCGTCCCATCTGGTCGCCGAGAAACCGCTGACGGCCGACGAGGCGCTGAAGCGCACCAACGGCGCTTCGTCCGATGCGGCCTTCCGCCTGGACTACATCTTCAACACCTCGGGCGGGGTGACCACCGTGTCCCTGGAAGCCTCCGTGGTGACCAACCCCGGCCGCCCGGGCGAGCAGGTCCAGGCCATCACCATGCCCGCCGGCGATGCCGACGCGCTGAAGCGCGAGATCCAGGACGCCGCCTGAGGTCGCAACGCCCGCACGCCGGAGACAGACGCTCGAAAGCCGCGCCCCTCGCGCGGCTTTCGCCACGCGCCGCTCGACGGATGGCCCGAGGGCTCCTATGTGAGGGGCAGCTTTCCTGTCATTTCAGAACGCGCCCATGCTTGTCGACAGCCATTGCCATCTTGATTTTCCCGAGTTCGCCGCCGAGCTGCCCGAGGTGGTGGCGCGCGCCCGGGCGGCCGGCATCGGCCGGCTCGTGACCATCTCCACGCGGGTGAAGCGCTTCCCCGAGATCCTCGCCATCGCCGAGCGGTTCGAGGAGGTGGTCTGCTCGGTGGGCACCCATCCCCATCAGGCGGCCGAAGAACCGGACGTGACCACCGCCGATATCGTGGCGCTCGCCGCCCACCCCAAGGTGGTGGCGATCGGCGAGGCGGGGCTCGACTATTTCTACGACACCAGCCCGCGCGACGTGCAGGAGCGCGTCTTCCGCACCCATATCGCGGCGGCGCGCGAGACCGGGCTCCCCCTCGTCATCCACGCCCGCGACGCCGACGCCGACAC
>JAFIHR010000316.1 GCA_017849325.1 Xanthobacter autotrophicus
CAGGTTGAGGCTGCCCGGCATGTGGCCGGAGGGCAGCTCGGGGCGCGGATCGGGCGCGGCGCCGGAGAATCGCTCGGGCGAGCGGGCGTCGAGCACCTGGGCCTGCCCGTCGTCGAGCGCCTTCTCCACCCGCGCGATGTCGGCCACCACGCAATGGTCGAGCCTTGCCGTGAACACCGCCGGTGCGCGGTGCGCGGAGCCGCTTTCCGTGGGGCGCCCCTCCGCCAGCCAGCGGGGCAGGCCGCCGTCGAGCAGCTTCACGTCGGTGGCGCCGAAGGCCTTTAAGGTCCACCACACCCGCGGCGCGGAGAACAGGCCCGAGCCGTCATAGACCACGATGCGCAGCCCGTCGCCGATGCCGAGCGCCCCCACCTTGGCGGCGAAGCTCGCCGGGTCGGGCAGCATGTGCGGCAGGGACGTGGCGGTGTCGGCGATGGCGTCGATGTCGAAATAGACCGCGCCGGGAATGTGCCCGGCGGCGAATTCCGCCGCCGCATCCCGCCCCGATGCGGGCATGTACCAGGAACCGTCCACCACCACGAGATCGGGCGCGCCGAGATTGGCGGCGAGCCACTCGGTCGTCACAAGCGGGCTTTGCGTCGTCATGAGATCCTCAGGGCAGGGTCACGCAAGGAGGCGGGGTCACGCGAGGACGTTGGGCAGCTCGACCTTGCGCTCCAGCCATTCCGGCACGGGCAGGTTCTTGGAGCGCAGGAATTCCGGATTGAACAGCTTGGACTGATAGCGCGTGCCGTAATCGGCGAGAATGGTGACGATGGTGTGCCCCGGCCCCATCTCCTTGGCGAGGCGGACCGCGCCGGCCACGTTGATGCCCGACGAGCCGCCGAGGCACAGGCCCTCGTGCTCCAACAGGCCGAACACCACCGGCAGGGCCTCCTCGTCCGGCACCTGATAGGCGAAGTCGCAGGGCGCGCCTTCGAGGTTCGCGGTGATGCGGCCCTGGCCGATGCCTTCGGTGATGGAGGTGCCCTCGGCCTTCAGCTCGCCCGTCGTGTAGTAGGAGTACAGCGCGGCGCCCAGCGGGTCGGCCAGCGCGATCTTGACGTCGGGGTTGCGCTCCTTCAGCGCCATGCCGATGCCGGCGAAGGTGCCCCCCGTGCCCACCGCGCAGCAGAAGCCGTCCACCATGCCGTTGGTCTGCTCCCAGATCTCCGGGCCGGTGGTGGCGATATGGGCCTGGCGGTTGGCCACGTTGTCGAACTGGTTGGCCCAGATGGCGCCGTTGGGCTCGGTCTTCGCCAGCGTTTCGGCGAGGCGGCCGGAGACCTTCACGTAATTGTTCGGGTTGGAATAGGGGGCCGCCGGCACCTCGAGAAGGGTGGCGCCGGCGAGGCGCAGCATGTCCTTCTTTTCCTGCGACTGGGTCTCGGGAATGACGATCACGGTGCGAAAGCCGAGCGGCGCCGCCACCAGGGCAAGGCCGATGCCGGTGTTGCCGGCGGTGCCTTCCACGATCACCCCGCCGGGCTGGAGCGCGCCGCGCGCCACCGCGTCCTTGATGATGCCCAGCGCCGCGCGGTCCTTCACCGACTGGCCGGGATTCATGAACTCGGCCTTGCCGAGGATCTCGCAGCCGGTCTCCTCGGAGGCGCGCTTGAGACGGATCAAAGGGGTGTTGCCGATGGCCTCGACGAGTCCGCTGCGAATGGTCATGGGATCAGCCTTCAACGCAAGCCTTCAAAGAATGGAAGGCCACGTTAGCGAAGCCGTACCGCCCCTTCAACACGGCCAAAGTCATTTGTTCCGTGTGGTTTGATAGGCGGCAAGGGCGCGCGCGCGGGCCTGATCGTGGGCGATGAGAGGACGCGGATAGGTGGTGCCGGGGACGATGCCGGCCTCGGCCAGCGCGGCCGGGCGGGCCTTCCATGGCTGGTGGATGAGGGCGGCGGGAAGGCGCGCCAGCTCGGGCACGAAGGCGCGCACATAATCGCCCGAGGGGTCGAACTTCTCGCCCTGGAGCACCGGATTGAAGATGCGGAAATAGGGCGCCGCATCGACCCCGCATCCGGCGGTCCACTGCCAGTTCATGGGATTGCTGGCGACGTCCGCATCCACGAGGCAGTCCCAGAACCACGCTTCGCCATGGCGCCAGTGGATCAGCAGGTGCTTGGTGAGGAAGGAGGCCACCACCATGCGCGCCCGGTTCGGCAGGGTGCCGGTCCGCCAGAGCTGGCGCATGGCGGCATCCACCGCCGGATAGCCGGTCTGGCCCTTCTGCCAGGCGATAAGCTCGGCGCCGGGCGCGCGCCAGGGGAAGGCGTCGAAGCTTTCGTCGAGATTGCGCTCGGGCATGTGCGGGAATGCGGCGAGGAGGTGGTGGGCATAGTCGCGCCAGTAAAGCTCGGCGATGAACTTCTCCGCATCCGCGTCGGTGCAGTCGCCGGCTTCTCGGGCGGTCCGCACGGCATCGAGGACGCGGCGCGGGGACAGCGCACCCGAGGCGAGATAGGGCGACAGGTCCGATGCGTGGGCGCCGGACAGCAGGTCGCGGCCGGCGGCATAGCCATTCAGTCCCTCGCGCACGAATGCGGCGAGGCGGGCGCGGCCGGCGGCCTCGCCCCGGACCCAGCGGGCGCGCAATCCGCCGGCCCAGTCGGGATGGGAGGGCTCAAGGCCGAGGGCGTCCAGCGCTTCGCCCGGCAGGTCGTGGACGAGGG
>JAFIHR010000044.1 GCA_017849325.1 Xanthobacter autotrophicus
AAGACGATGCGGTCGTGCAGGCGGAACGGCCGGTCGTGCCAGAATTCCAGCGCCACCGGCACGATGCGGAAGCCGGTCCAGTGCGGCGGGCGGGGAATGGCGCCGAGGCCGAACTTCGCCGTGTTCGCCGCCACCGCCGCCTCAAGGGCGAAGCGCCCTTCCAGCGGGCGCGACTGCCGGCTCGACCAGGCGCCGATCTGCGACAGGCGCGGGCGGCTGGCGAAATAGGCGTCGGCCTCCTCGTCGCTCACCTGCTCCACCGGCCCGCGCACCCGCACCTGGCGGCGCAGCGACTTCCAGTGGAACACCAGCGCCGCCTTGGGATTGGCGAGAAGCTCGCGGCCCTTGGCGCTCTCGGTGTTGGTGTAGAAGACGAAGCCCGCCGCGTCGAAGCCCTTGAGCAGCACCATGCGGGCGTCCGGCAGGCCGTCCGCGTCCACGGTGGCCAGCGTCATGGCGTTGGGATCGTTGATCTCGGAGCGCTCGGCGTCGGCCAGCCACTGGGCAAACAGGCGAAAGGGCTCGTCCGCCTGGGTGAAATCACCGGATGTTAAGGGGTTATCGGCTTCCCTTGTGGTGCTCGACGTCATCTGGGAGCCCCTCGTGCCTCGTTGTTCCGCGCTCGCCCGGCCGCAAGGGCCCCGCACTTCATATAGAGGGCGTCGCGCCGCGCGCGAAGCGGTTCGCTGGGGTCTGCTTGTCGCGGCCCTCGGGTCGGGCGCCGCGCTCGCCGCCTGCAGCACGCTGACCGGCGTCGAGGAGGAGACGCTGGTGACCGGCTCCATCACCCCGCGCAAGGTGGCGCTCACCGGGCCCGAGACGGAGGCGCCGGAAGGGGTTTCCCCCGCCGACTGGAAGGAAGCCAAGTCCGCCCTCCAGACCGCGCTCGCCTCGCGCGACAAGGACGTGAGCATCCCCTGGGAGAATCCGGCGACCGGGGCGCGGGGCACCGCCACCCCCATCGGTTCCGCCCGCGACGGCGCCTGCCGCGATTTCATGGTCTCGGTGGTGGACAAGACCGGTGACCGCTGGGTGCGCGGCGAGGCCTGCCGGGCCAAGGACGGCTTCACCCTTTCCGACGTGAGAATCTTGGGCCGGGCCTGAGCGGGACCGTTGCATTTTTGCTGCATTGCCCCACATCTTTCCTGCGGCCGGCCGGAAAGCGCCGGCCCGTGAGGTGAGATTTCATGCGCGATCCATACGACGTCCTCGGCGTTTCCAAGACCGCCGACGAAGCGGAGATCAAGCGCGCCTATCGGCGGCTGGCGAAGAAGCTGCACCCTGACGCCAACGTGGACGACCCTAAGGCGCAGGACAAGTTCGCCGAGCTCAACACCGCCCACGAGATCCTGGCCGACAAGGAGAAGCGCGGCCAGTACGACCGGGGCGAGATCGATGCCGAGGGCAAGCCCCGCGCGCCCGAGTTCGCCGGCTTCGGCGGCGCGGGCCGGCGCGGGCCGGGCGGCTTCTCGGGCTTCGACGGGGACACCATTTTCGAGAGCTTCTCCTTCGGTCCCGAAGGGGTGCGCCGGGCCTCGCGCCATGGTGGGCCGCAGGGTGGTCCTCAGGGTGGTGGCTTCGAGGATCTCGGCGACATCTTCGGCTTCGGCCGGCAGCGCCGCAGCGCCGGCGGCGGCTTCACCCCGCCGGCCGGCGCCGACGTGGAGCTGTCCCTGCCGGTGAGCTTCGAGGAGGCCACCCACGGGGCGAGCAAGCGCGTCACGCTGCCGAGCGGCAAGCAGATCGACATCAAGATCGCCGCCGGCACGCTGGAAGGCCACCGCATGCGCCTGAAGGGCCAGGGCGAGCCGAGCCCCATGGGCGGCGCCCAGGGCGATGCCTACGTCACCATCTCCTATGCGCCCCATGGCGTCTTCACCCGCGACGGCGACGACCTGAGGCAGGACGTCGACGTGTCGCTGGCCGATGCGGTGCTGGGCACCAAGGTGCGCGTGCCGACCCTCTCGGGCGAGGTGGACCTTTCCGTTCCCGCCTGGACCTCGGGCGGGCGCATCTTCCGCCTGCGCGGCAAGGGCCTGCCCAAGGCCTCCGGCGCCCACGGCGACCTCTATGTGCGCGCCAACCTCGTCCTGCCCAAGGAGCATGACGGCGAGCTGGAAGCCCTCATGAAGAAGACGCGGGGCACCCCCGACGACGCGTGACCGGCCGAGGGAGCCTGGCAGGCCGGTGGAGGCCGGTCCTTCCCCCTTCGCCGTCAGTCCGAGGCTTCGGCACCCGCCGCAACCCGCGTGAGCGCCGCTACCCGCGCCCTGAACGCCGCGAGGAGCGGCGCGTCGATCTCGGTTAGCGCCTGCACCGTGATGTCGGTCTCGGCCAGCGCGCTCTCCTCCGGGAAGATGAAGCGATAGCCCGGCGCGGTCTTGCTCTCCACGAACTCGAACAGGCGGCCCTTGCGCTCCTTCTTGTAGAAGACCACGAATTTGCCCTGATAGTCCCGATAGGCGATGGCGCCGATCTCTGCGAACAGCCCGTCGTCGCGGACTAGGAAGGCGAGGCGCTGGAGGGTCCACCGGAAGACCTCCATCTCGCGCTCCGTGGTGTCGATGGGAGCTGGCACCGCCGGCGGAGGCGGTGTCGCGGGCTCGGGAGGCGTCGGCTGGTCGGGCTTCGGCAGGTCGAGCCGGTGCAGGATCTGCCGGTTGATGAACTCGCGGAACGCGGACTGGATGACCGGCCGGTATTCGTCCAGCGCCTTCTGGGAGATGTGGCCGATACCCGCTTTCTTCAGCAGCGGCCGGGCAAATTCCTCGGGCGGGTCGGCGAAGATGTTGGCCACCTGGGCGAGCACGGAATTGTAGATGTGCTTGCGCTTGGCCTCCGCGCCGATGTTCTCGGGGTCGAACACCGCCTTGCTCAGGCTGAAGAGGCCTTCGAGGGCGGAGTCGTCCACCTTGCCCTTCGCGGTGTCCCTGAGGTCGACGCGCAGGAAGGGCGTGGCATCCATCATGTTGGGCTCGTCGGAGTCGGCATAGAATTCCCAGATGAGTCCGTCGGTGAGAATGCCCATCTTCACCGTCTTGGCCGCGTTGAAGTAGCTGCGGAGCTGGCCGCGATCATCCCTGAGGCCGGGCGCGCCGGCAGGCTTGGATTCGATGGCGATCACCGGATCGCCCCCTTTGAAGACCGCGAAGTCGACGCGGTTCTTGTACTTCTCGGAGAAGTCGCAGTGGTGCTCCGGGAAGACCTCGTTCGGGTCCATGGGGTCGTAGCCGAGGAATGAGATCATCGGGATGACGAGGAACATCTTGGTGGATTCCTCGTTGGCACACCGCGGCGCGGCCGCATCGGCCCGTTTGGCGAGCTCGACGAACTTCTCCCGGTATTCCGCAAGCACCGCTGCGTCCATGAGCTCCCCCCATTCGGCGTCTTTTGAGTTGCATTGGTATTTTGCTCGCTTATTTCGAGCGAGTATTGGTAGTCAACAACAACCTTTGATGGTGGTACGATGGGCAGGGCCGCCCATCCGGTGACTTGCCCCCACCGGGTTTGCGCGTCGCCGCCCGCGCGGGACGCGCAGCATCGGTGCAACATGGAACCAATGGGTGGTTCCATCTTCCCGGAGGGCGCTCTAAAGTCCGCGCCCCGAGTTTCCGGATCCGCGGGGTGCGCCCATGTTTCTCGAACTGCAGAACCTCTATTTCGAAGACCTGACGGTGGGCCGCACGGAGCGCATGTCCAAGACCGTCTCCTCGTCCGATATCGTCGGCTTCGCCGAGCTCACCGGCGACCGCAATCCCATCCACCTGTCGCAGCATTTCGCGGCCAAGACGCCGTTCGGCGGACGCATCGCCCACGGCCTCTACACCGCGAGCCTGATCTCCGCCGTGCTCGGCACCCGCCTGCCGGGGCCGGGCGCGGTATACATCTCGCAGACCCTGAACTTCCGCGCCCCCGTGCGCATCGACGACACGGTGGACGTGGAGGTGAAGGTGGTGGATCTGGTGCCGGAGAAGTTCCGCGCGCGCCTGTCCTGCATCTGCTCGGTGAAGGGCGAGGTGGTG
>JAFIHR010000317.1 GCA_017849325.1 Xanthobacter autotrophicus
CGGCGCTGGAGGCCTGGCTCTCGCCGGAGAATTTCGACGCCGAGGGCCGCCAATTGCGCCGGCTGGAGGCGATCCGCGCCGGCCTGTGAGCGCGCTGGCGCTCAGGCGGCGGCGGTGGCGAGCGGGCCGGCCTCCGCCCCCACCAGAGCGGCGACGGCGGCCTTGAGCGACGGCAGGACCTCGCGGTAGGCGATGCGGCGGCTGTGCATGTCGCGGTGGCGGGACACGTCGTCCAGCCCCCAGCGCTCCAGGCGCACCAGCCGGCCCACCATGAGGTGGCGCAGCGCCAGATGGGCACCGTCCACCAGCGCCACCGCCACGTCGACGCGCGGCGCGCCGGTGAGGCCGAACAGCTCCAGCGGCTTGGAGGAGAGGCCGTCGGCCGGGATCTGCTCCAGGTGCAGGCATTCCATGGCGGCGATATCCACCTGCCCGACGGACCGCACCCCGGCGCTGAAGGCGCGCACCCCCGGGTGGGCATGGATGGCGATGGCCTCCGCCATCAGGCTCAGCCCGGCATTGTCCGGGCAGACGAAGAGGATCGAGGGGCGCGCGATCATCGACATTCCGGCCTCCTGTCGCTGATGCCGATCCGGGCCCCGCCCGGCCCGAATCGTGTTGGCGCGGACCATAGGTCGAAGCCTCGACGAAGCGATGACAAATCGTGTCCGACCCGTAACACCTGCGTCAACAGCGAGCGGCGTCCCCCCGCAAACTCTTGGCGCATCAAGGTCTTTCGCCGCGTTAACCATTTCTAAGCCGGTGCGCGAGATTTAATGGGAGGCTGGCGGCATCGTGATTCGATGAGAACTTCTTCGCCGGCTGGCAGACCTGGAGGCATGAATGGCGAAGACTGAAGTAACCAGCCCCGAGGTGGCGAAGATCGCCGCCAAGGCCCTGAAGGATCCGGGCAGCGTCACCCCGGACGAGATCAAGAAGCTCGCGGCCTCGTGCCTGACCCAGGCCTCCGACAAGCCCAAGGCTGCCGCGAAGACCGCCGCCAAGCCGGCTGCTGCGAAGGCTCCGGCCGCCGCGAAGGCTCCGGTCGCCAAGGCCGCCGCCAAGCCGGCGGCGACGAAGGCCGCCGCTCCCAAGGAAGCCGCCGCCAAGGCTCCGGCCAAGCCTGCCGCCGCCAAGACCGCGCCGGCCAAGGCTGCTCCGGCGAAGACCGCTCCGGCCAAGCCCGCCGCGCCGAAGGCTGCGGCCGCAAAGCCTGCGGCTGCCAAGGAAGCTGCCCCCAAGGCCGCGGCGAAGCCGGCTGCCAAGCCCGCCGCCGCGAAGTCCGCTGCCGCGAAGCCGGCGGCGACGAAGGCTCCGGCCAAGGCGCCCGCGAAGGCCGCCGCCAAGTCGGTTGCAAAGTCGGTTGCCAAGGCGCCCGCCAAGAAGTCCTGAAGTCCGGGCGCTGCACCTTCGCGATCCGTCGGCTGCGACGGATCTCCAGCACGAGATCGGGTCGGGCCGCGGCACACGAGCGGCCCCTCCGGCCCGCCGCGCCACGAGGCTGGCGGCAAGCACGTTTTCGGGGTTTGCGGGCGTTCGTACGCCGCGCGCCAACCCAACCGGGCCGCCGCCAAGGATCCAGCCCCCGGCACATCCGCGCCCCCGCGGTTCCCATCCGGTGCACCGGCAGCGCCGCCGCAGTCGGGACCTACGTCCGCAGCGGCGGACGGGCCGGCGCCCGCGGCCTCACTCCCCGGCCTTGTAGGCGCGCACCTCCACCTCGTCTCCGGCGGCCCCCACCACCCCGAGCGGATCGGCGGCGAGCTCGAAATCCGGCGGGCTGACGTCGACGATGTCCATATCGCCCGCCGGCGCCGCCGCGCGCGGCCTCAGGCCGAGATGGACCGCCGCCGCACACACCCCCATGGCCGGCACCAGGATCGTCAGCGCCACCAGGGGCGAGGGAAACAGCACCGAGACCGACGACCCGACGAATCCGCCGCCGATCTGCAGGAAGCCGGTCAGCGCCGCCGCCGCCCCCGCCATATGGGGAAAGTCCGCCAGCGCCGCCGTGGTGCATCCCGGCAGAAGGCAAGCGGCGCCGAACGCCCACAGGCCCACGGGCAGCATCACGCTCGCCACGCTGGGCGCGAACAGGTGAGTGGAGAGTGCCGTCGCCCCGGCCGCCACGATGAGGATGGCAACGCCGATCGAGACCAGCCGCGCCGCCCCCAGCCGGCCGAGCAGTCGGCCGGTAACCACCGAGCCCAGCATGAAGCAGCCGGTCTGCAGCAGCATGGCGAGCGCGAACTGGGGCGCCGTCAGCCCGACGGTCTGGATCAAGACGAACGGCAGGATGGTGGCGAGGGTGTAAAGGCCGCCGACACCGAAGCCCATCACCAGCCCCGCCCTTACGAAGGTGCTGTGGCGCAGCAGCTGTCCGTAGGCGGTGATCATGCGCTCCGGCCGGGCGAGGGTCCGATCGGGAAAGCGGTTGGTCTCGGGCACCAGGAAGGCGAGCAGCAGCACCAGCAGCACGCCGTAGACCGCCATGGCGATGAAGATGGAGTGCCAGCCCGCAAGGCCCAGCAGCAGGCCGCCGAGGCTCGGCGCCAGCGCCGGGCCGATGGCCAGCATGGTGCCGATGAGGTTCATGATGCGCGCCGACGCCGCGCCGGTGTACTGGTCGCGCACGATGGCCCGCGAGATGGCGATGCCGGCGGCGCAGCCCACGCCCTGCAGGGCGCGCCCCACCAGCAGCCAGGAGATGGTCGGCGCCACCACCGCCACCGCGCTGCCCGCCAGATAGATGGCGAAGAAGCCGATGGCCACCGGCCGCCGCCCGTAGGCATCGGACAGAGGCCCGCACACGAGCTGGGAGAAGGCGAAGCCGAGGAAGAACACGGTCAGCGTCAGCTTCACCAGCGCGCTCGACGTGTCGAAGGCGGCCACCAGCGTCGGCATGGCCGGCGTGTACATGGCAAGGCTGATGGGGCCGAGCACCACCACCAGGGCGCCGATGATCGCCACCCGGAGCTCGGACATGGGCGGGCCGCCGGAGGTGCGGGCGGCGCCGGCGGGCAAGGGATCGGGCTTCATGAACGCTCCTGTGAGCGGGCATCGGGGCAGCGCAGGATGGCCACCAGATTGTCGCGCAGTCGGACGAGGGCGTGGCGCAGCGCGGCGATCTCCGCCTCGGAGAGGCCGTCGAGGGCATCGACGCGGGCGGCCGCGGTGGCCACATCCATTTGCTGGAGATAGGGCGCCGCCCCCTCGGTGAGCTGCACGATCTTGGCCCGCCGGTCGGTGGGATCGGCCTCGCGCGCGACGAGGCCGAGGGCCTCCAGCCGGTCGAGATAGCCGACGAGGGTCATGGGCTCCACGTTCATCTTCACCGCCAGCGCGCTCTGGCGCAGGCCGGTGTAGAGCCGCACATAGGCGAGGGTTCGCGCCTCCCCGGCGGTGAGGCCAAGGCCGGCCGCGTCGAGGGCGCGGTCCATGCGCGTGCGGTAGAGCCGCGCCGCATCCACCAGCAGCGGGCCGAGGGGTGTCTCGCTCATAGCGTGACTTCCATATAATAAGGTAACCTTACTATCAAGGCGAAAATGGAGGCATCCCGCCACCGGAGCCGTTGCGCCGGCGGGATAACGCTCTAAGTGTTGATTCAACGAGTTCGGGCGTCCCGCCCGGGAGACTTCACCATGCCCTGGGCCCTCACCGTCGGCACCATCGCCGGCACCGCGATCCGCATCCACGCGACCTTCCTTTTGTTCCTGGTGTGGATCTGGGCGGCCTATTACCGGCTCGGCGGCGCGCCGGCGGCGTGGGAGGGCGTGCTGTTCGTGGCGCTGCTGTTCGCCTGCGTGCTGCTGCACGAGCTCGGCCACGTGTTCACCGCGCGCCGCTTCGGGGTGAAGACGCCCGATGTCACCCTCTGGCCGTTCGGCGGCATCGCCAACATGGAGCGCATCCCCGAGAAACCCTCCGAGGAGCTGCTGGTGGCCATCGCCGGGCCGCTGGTGAACGTCGCCATCGCCCTGGTGCTGATCCTCATCATCGGCGCCCGGGTGAATCCGGACGACCTCGCCAAGATCGAGGATCCCGGCACCTCCATGCTGGTGAAGCTCGCCGGCGCCAACATCTTCCTGGTGCTGTTCAACCTGATCCCGGCCTTTCCCATGGACGGCGGGCGGGTGCTGCGCGCCTTGCTCGCCATGAACATGCCGCACGGCCGGGCCACCGCGCTCGCCGCCTCCATCGGCCAGGGCTTCGCCATCGCCATGGGACTGCTCGGCATCTTCACCAATCCCATGCTGATCATCATCGCCGCCTTCGTGTTCCTGGCGGCCTCGGGCGAGGCGGGACAGGCGCAGCTCAAGGACGCCTCGCGCGGGCTCCTCGTCTCCGATGCCATGATCACCCATTTCGAGACCCTGGGGCCGAACGCCACCGTGGACGACGCCGCCGATGCCCTCATCCGCACCACCCAGCGGGAGTTTCCGGTGGTGGACGGCGGCGGGCACCTGCGCGGCGTGCTCACTCGCGACGCCATGATCCGCGCCCTGAAGGACCAGGGCCCCGCCACCCCCGTCATCGCGGTGATGCAGGCCGACGTGCCCACGGTGGAGGCCCGCTCCAAGCTCGATGGCGCGCTGAAAGAGCTCACCGCGGCGCGGGCGCCGGCGGTGGGCGTCCTTGATGCCGCCGGCAAGCTGGTCGGCCTGCTGACGCCGGAGAACATCGGCGAGATGATGATGATCCACGCCGCCCGCCCCGAGCGCGGCCCCCATCCCTTCGGCCGCGCCTCCTGAGGCGCGCATCCCGTTCAGCGAAAGGACCTGCCATGGCGAAGGCCGTGACCCTCTACGGCATCAAGGCCTGCGACACCATGAAGAAGGCCCGCACATGGCTCGACGACCACGGCGTCGCCTACGCCTTCCATGACTATAAGGCGGTGGGCATCGACGCGCCGCGGCTTCAGGGCTGGGTGGAGAAGCTCGGCTGGCAGGTGCTGCTCAACCGCTCCGGCACCACCTTCCGCAAGCTGCCCGACGCCGACAAGGCCGATATCACGGCGGAAAAGGCCGTCGCCCTGATGATGGCCCAGCCTTCCATGATCAAGCGGCCGGTGCTGGACATGGACGGCAGGCTGCTGGTGGGCTTCAAGCCGGCGGAGTACGAGGCGGCGTTCGGCTGAGGCGCGCGCCGGGCGCGCCGCCTATTTCGCCAGCTCCTTCAGGCCGAGGCGGATCAGCGTCTCGGTGGAGGCCGCCTCGCCGGCCGCCCGCGACGCGGCGGCGATGGCGGCATTGGCCTGCGGCGCCCCATAGCCGAGATTCACCAGGGCCGAGACCGCATCGGCCGCCGGGCCGCCCTCCTCCTGCCGCGCCACCGCCCCGGCAAGCTGCACGAGGCCGGGCTCCACCGCCGGCAGGCCGGGCATCTTGTCCTTCAATTCGGTGATGATGCGCGTCGCCACCCGCGGCCCGACCCCCGGCGCGCGGGCCACCGCGGTCTTGTCCGACAAGGCGATGGCCTGGGCCAGCTCGGTGGGCTTCAGGGTGGAGAGCACCGCCAGCGCGGTCTTGGCGCCGATGCCCTGCACCCCCTGCAGCAGGCGGAACCACGCCCGCTCCGCCTCCGAGATGAAGCCGAACAGGCGGATCTGGTCCTCGCGCACGTAGGTCTCGATGAACAGCACCGCCGCCTCGCCCGCCGCCGGCAGGCTCTGCAGCGTGCGCGCCGAGCAGGTGACCTGATAGCCGACGCCGTGCACGTCGAGGATCACCAGATCCTCGCCATAGGAATCCACCACCCCTTTGAGCTTTCCGATCATGGCACTGTCCGATGCGCTCAGCCGAGCGCGGCCCAGAGGAAGATGAGGGTGGCAAGCACGCCGAGGCCGGTGCGCACCATGTGGAGCTGGCCCCAGTTCGACAGGAGCCGGCGCGGGTTCTCCTTCGGCGCGGTCTCGCAGGCGAGCAGCCGCGAGTTCAGCGGCATGATGGCGACATAGGTGTAGGGCCAGTTGGCGAGCATCAGCACGCTTCCCGCCATCCAGCGCCAGCTGCCGAGCTGGAAGAAGGCGACGGCCCCGAACAGGCCCCCGACCAGGGCAAGGCTCGCCTGAAGCGCGAAGCCGCGCTTGTAGGCCGGCTTCCACTGGCTGAGCGCCGGCCCGTCGGGCAGCGCCAGCCGCGCCGGCTGCTCCACCACGTTGATATAAAGCGCCGCCCCGGTGAACAGCGCGGCCACCACCAGCGCGAGATGCCCGAAGATCATGCCGGCGCCCTCCTCGCTTCCCCAGTCGGCCGGAATGCTACACCGCCGCGCGCCGCAGCGCAGCGGCACCGCGATGGTGGGCGTGGGTGACGGCCACCGCGAGGGCGTCGGCGGCATCCTCCGTCTCCGGCGCCGCCTTGGGCATGAGGACCGAGATCATCATGCGCACCTGCGCCTTCTCCGCCCGGCCCGCGCCCACCACGCTCTTCTTGACCAGCAGCGCCGCATATTCGGCCACCGGCAGGCCGCGTCCGGCGGGCGCCAGCAGCACCACGCCGCGCGCCTGCCCGAGCTTCAGGGTGGAGGACGGGTTCATGTTGACGAAGGTCTCCTCCACCGCGGCCTCCTGGGGCGCGAAGCGTTCCAGCACCTCGCAGAGGCCGGTGTGGAGCGCGACGAGGCGCACGCCCATGGGCGCGTCTTCCGGCGGCAGGATGGTGCCCGACGCCACATAGGTGAGCCGCGTGCCGAGAACGTCGATGACGCCCCATCCGGTGCGCCGCAGGCCCGGATCGAGGCCGATGATGCGAATCACGCCGTTGTCCATCCTGCCAAGCTGCGCCGGATGGGCCGCCGAGGAAAGTCCGGCCGCCGGCGCGGGACGCGCCATTCCCTCAGCGCCCGGAGGGCATCACGCTCGCCGCCTTGAACGCCTGCGGCGCGTCGGGCTCGGGATCCTGCCATTCGGGGCGGGTCGCGACGGTGTTGGCGGCGGCATCGAAGGCCTTGGGGGTGAAGGCCGCCACCTCCTGCTGCACGGCAATCAGCCGCGCCGGGTCCACCCGCTCGACGAGCGAATCGCGCTTCGCCGCACTGTCGGCATCGCCCTGGGCGGCGGCGAGGGCGAACCATTTCCACGCCGCGGCGAAATCCTGCCGGCCGGCGAGGCCGCGCGCCAGGATGACGCCGAGATTGTGCTGGCTGTCGCGCTCGCCCCGCTCCGCCGCCGCCTGGGTCCAGCGCGAGGCGGCCGCCCAGTCGGGCGTGCCCTCTATCCCGCGGGAGCAGAGCACGGCGAGGGCGTGCATGGCGCGCACATGGCCACGCTCGGCGGCATAGAGGTAGAGCCGCGCGGCCGCGGCGAAATCATCGTCCAGATGCTCCTTCAGCGCCGCCAGCCGGTAGGCCGCAGGCGCCGAGCCCAGCGCCACCGCGCGGGCGAGCCATTGGGCGGCGGCACCGGAATCGGCGGGCCCCCCGCGCCCTTCGGCGAAGCGGATGCCCACCTCATAGGCCGCGTTGGCATCGCCGGCGCGGGCATCGCGCCTGAGGGCGGCGGGGCCCACAGGCTCCGGCAGCGCGCCGGCATCGGGCACGGGTGCGCCCGGGGGCAGGGACATGCCCGCCTGGGCGATCAGGCCGTCTGTCGCCGGTTCGGGCCAGGCCCGCCAGGCGATCAGTCCGACCGTGCCCACCAGGATCACCACCGCCCCCGCGAGCAGCGCCATGAGCGCCGCCTGACGCCGCGCCTCCCGCCTCTGCACCGGATGGCGCGTGGCCCGTGCGCGGGCAGCGGCCTGCGCACCGCGTCGGGCGCGGCTGCGCCACAGGCCGGCGTCGGCCGCACGAGCCTCCTCCCGCCCGCCGGCGGCGGAACGCTCGGCGCGCTCGCTCGCATCGGGCGTGCGCGGCCAGGGTGTCTCGGTCTCCGGGCGGGCGGCGCGGGGATCGGTCCGCCGCGCTTCCTCGACCGCCACCACGTCGGCAAACGCCGCCTCCACCTCGTCCGCCGAGGGCACCCCGGCGCCGGCACGCGCCTCGCGGCCGCGGGGAATCCACACGCCGTCATCCGCGGCGGCGCGCCCGAGAGAGCCGGTCAGCTCCTCGAGCTCCAGCTCCACGTCGCCGGCG
Organism: Xanthobacter autotrophicus; assembly: GCA_017849325.1. Taxonomy (GTDB): domain Bacteria; phylum Pseudomonadota; class Alphaproteobacteria; order Rhizobiales; family Xanthobacteraceae; genus Xanthobacter; species Xanthobacter autotrophicus_B. The sequence continues at coordinate 8,074 of JAFIHR010000317.1, forward strand.
AGAGCCTCGCGGGTGCGCCGCTCGATCTCGTCCTGCCGCGCTTCCAGCAGGGCGAGGCCGCGCTTCAGCCCCACCACCGCCGGGCCGGCCGGGTCTTCCGAGACCTTCATCACCACCCGCTGGGCCGCCTCGGCGGCGGATGCGGCGGCCGAGGTCTCCGCCGCTTCGCGCACCAGGCGCATTTCCGCGGCGAGACGGCCGAGCTTGGTCTCGATGCCGTCCAGGCGATCGAGCCGCGCCCCGGTCTCCCTCAGCCGCTCGCCAAGAGCCGCCAGGCGCTCCTCCACCGCGGCGGAAAGCGTGCTCTCGGCGCCCACCCCGGCGCGTCCGGCGGCCTCCAGGCGCTCCACCAGCGCGCCAAGCTCGGCGGCCACCGCACGCTGGGCGGCCGGCGTGAGGTCGGCCATCTGCCGGCCGAGGGCATCGAGCCGGCGGTTGAGCGCATCGAAATCCGCGGTGAACTTGCGCTGGAGATGGGCCGTGCCCGCCGCGTCGGCGGCACCCGCCGCCACCTGCAATTGCTGGATGCGGGCAAAAAGCGCATCGGCGCTGCGCTGGAAGGCGACGGTGGCGTCGTCCATCTTGCGGGCCGCCGCATCGCCCGCCCGCGCCACCTGATCGGCACAGGTGGCGATGCGCTCGGCGAGGCGCTGCAGGGCCTGCCCGGCGAGGGCGCGGGAGACGAGATCCTTCAATTCGCCCACCTGGGCGGCGAGATGGGCCACGTCCTTCGGCGGCGTGGCGCGAGGATCGGCGGCATCGAGCCGGCGGGCAAGCGCATCGAGGCCGGCGGAAAGCGCCGCGAATCGCTCGGGCACGCGCATGGCTTCGAGCGCCGCCTTCACCGCCGCCAGCTCGGCTGCCAGCGCGCGCGGCCCGGCGTCCGATTCGACCGGATGATGCTGCGGGGCACCGCCCTCGGCCGCGCCCGGCCGGGACTCCAGCTGCGCGCCCATGGCCTCGACCCGGCGGTTGAGCAGGCCGATCGCCTTGTCCATCTCTGCCACCGCGCGGCGCGGCGCGGCCTGGGCGAGGCGCTCGCGCAGCACCGCCATCTCCACCCGGAGGGCCTCGACGGCGCTGGCATCCTCCATCATGTCCGTCGACCAGTCGGCCATCACGGGCGGCAGCTCGGCGACCCCGCGCGCCGGACCGGGGCGGAACGTCGTCCGCCCGATGCCGGGCGCGGCCGGGGCCGTGCGTGTGCTGGTCTCCATGGCCGCCTCCCTGCAACCGCGGCGCGGCGCGCAGGATCGCGCCGGTCGCCACGTCGTCTCGCGGAAATGTCCTTCCGGGAGAGTCGGCCGATCATGGTAAATGAGTGGTTAAGATGCGGATTCTAAAGGCAGGTAACTGTTACTTTCCCTTAGGGAGCCCTGGGTCACCTCCCCGGGGCGGAACGGCCGGACTAAGTGTGGAAGCGAGGGCGGTCACACTCTGTGACTGCAAAGCGCCAGCGGCATGAGCGTGGCGGGAGCAGGGTGAGAGCACCGCCGAGCGCGGGGCTGCAGAGGCCGGCCAGGCCCCTTTCCCGGATATCCGCGCCTTCCATGCCAAAGGGCCACGTGCCTTGCCCTCGCGCGATGCCACAGGAGACCGGCATGGACACCACCGCCTACGAGCCGCACAAGGGCCTGAACGACACCCGCCTGACCGAGGCCCGGCCCATTCCCCTTCCGGAAGGCCACTTCACCATCGGCGACCTCGCCCGGGAATATTCCATCACCCTGCGCGCCCTGCGCTTCTATGAGGACAAGGGCCTGCTCGCGCCCCAGCGCAGCGGCCTCACCCGGCTCTATTCCAACGCCGACCGCGAGCGCCTCGCCCTGATCCTGAAGGGCAAGCAGCTCGGCTTCACCCTGACCGAGATCCGCGCCCTGCTCGCCCGCCACGAGAGCGCGGCGCAGAATGGCGCAGCGCCGGCCGGCACGGCGACGGGCGCCGCCGAGGGCCTCGCCCTCACCCGCGAGCGTTGCGCGCGCCAGCTTGCCCAGCTCGAGCGTCAGCGGGCGGAGATCGATACCGCCATCGGCGAGCTGAAGGGCATGCTGGAACAGCTTCCGGCGGCCTGACCGGCACGGCGGGACGGCCTCGGGCCGTTCCCCCGCAAGGCCCGGCATCGGGGATGCGCGCGGATCGACGCGCGCAGCGGCCGGGGCGCAGCGGAAACAGTCCCGCACCGCCGGACCAGCGGGGCCGGCCGGAACCTTCCCGCCAGGACGCGACCGCTGATCCCGCCTCAGGCGCTCATCTTGGCGATGAGCGCGTCGGACAGCTCGAAATTGGCCGTCACGGTCTGCACGTCGTCATTGTCCTCGAGATTCTCCACGAGGCGCAGCAGCTTCTCGCCGGTCTCGTCGTCCACCGCGATGGTGTTCTGCGGCCGCCAGATCAGCGACGCCTTGCGCGGCTCGCCGAATTTGGCCTCCAGCGCCTTCTGCACCTCGAACAGGCTCTCCGCCGCGCAGATGACCTCGTGGCCGTCCTCGGAGGAGCTCACGTCGTCGGCGCCGGCCTCGATGGCGGCTTCCATCATGGCATCCGCATCGGCCTTGGCCGCGTCATATTCCACCGCGCCCACCCGGTCGAACATGAAGGACACCGCGCCGGTTTCCGCGAGGTTGCCGCCCGACTTGGTGAAATAGGAGCGCACTTCCGAGGCGGTGCGGTTGCGGTTGTCGGTCAGCGCCTCGACGATCACCGCCACGCCGCCGGGGCCGTAGCCCTCGTAGCGGATCTCCTCGTAATTCTCGGTATCGGCGCCCGACGCCTTCTTGATGGCGCGCTCGATATTGTCCTTCGGCATGTTCTCGGCGCGGGCCGCGAGGATGGCGGCGCGCAGGCGGGCATTCATGTTCGGATCGGGCAGGCCGAGCTTGGCCGAGACGGTGATCTCGCGCGCCAGCTTGGAGAACAGCTTGGAACGCACCGCGTCCTGCTTGCCCTTGCGGTGCATGATGTTCTTGAATTGTGAATGTCCGGCCATGGCCGTCGGCGTCCCCTTCAGATGGTGCCCCGCGCCCCGCGAAGCGGGGCCGCCCGGGCCCGTGCGGCGTTCTATGGGCGCCTTATAGGTCGGAGGCGGCGGAAAGGGCAAGAAAGCCGGCTCAATCGCCCGCTTTGTCCCAGCGTCAGGCCTCCCAGAAGGCGGGCCGCGCCTCGGCAAGGTCGCCACCGAGGCGCACCGGCCCCACCGCCACCGCAAGGCCGGTCGCGTCGTCCGTCTCCACCGCCACGCCGCAGAGGCTGCCCGGTCCCGAGGCGGGCTCGAAGCGGCCGGAGGGCACGCGGCGGGTGAAGCGGCGCAGCGGCTCCTCCTTGTCCATGCCGATCACCCCGTCATAGGCGCCGCACATGCCGGCATCGGTGAGGAAGGCGGTGCCGCCGGGCAGGATGCGGTGGTCGGCGGTGGGCACGTGGGTATGGGTGCCCACCACGAGGGAGGCGCGCCCGTCGCAGAAATGGCCGAAGGCCTGCTTCTCGCTGGTGGTCTCGGCGTGGAAATCCACCAGGATGGCATCCACCATCTGCCCCAGAACGGCGCCGTCGAGCGCGCGGTCCAGGGACGCGAACGGGTCGTCGAGCGGATCCATGAAGATCCGGCCCATGATGTTGGTGACCAGCACCCGCGCGCCGTTCCTCGCCTCCACCAGGGCGGCGCCGCGCCCCGGCGTGCCGGCGGGATAGTTCAGCGGCCGCACCAGATTGGGCGCGCGCTCGATGAACACCAGCGCCTCGCGCTGGTCGAAGGCATGGTTACCCAGGGTGAGGGCATCGGCGCCCGCCGCGCGCAGCTCCTCATAGATGGCCTCGGTGATGCCGAAGCCGCCAGCGGCGTTCTCGCCGTTGACCACCACGAGGTCGAGCTTCCAGGCGTCGATGAGGCCGGGCAGCCGGGCGGTCACCGCCTCGCGGCCGGGCCGGCCCACCACGTCACCAAGAAAGAGCATGCGCATAAGGTCACCTGATCAGAAAGCGGTCGTGCGCGGAGGGATCCGGATCGTCTCGGCCTCCGTTACCACCAGATCCACCCGCTCGTCATGGGCTTCGGCCGGAACCCGCTCCACCTCCTGGCAGGCGAAGGCATAGCCGATGGCGGTGACCCGGCGGCAGGCGCGCAGGCGCGCGAGGGTGCGGTCATAGAAGCCCGCCCCATAGCCGATGCGGAAGCCCTTCCGGTCGAAGGCGGCCAGCGGAACGAGGAGAAATTCGGGGTCCACCTCCGGCGCCTGCGGGCCGGGCTCGGGAATGGCATAGGCGGCGGACAGCGCCAGCGTGTCGCCGGCCTGCCAGCGGCGGAACAGCAGCGGGGCATCCCGCGCCACCATCACCGGCAGCGCCACCGTGGCACCCGCCGCCCACAGGAGATCGGCGAGGGGGCCCGTGTCGATCTCGTCGCGGAAGGTGGCGAACAGGCCGACCGCCTTGCCCGCCGCGCCATCCAGCGCGGCGACGGCGCGTTCGGCGGCAGCGCGGGCGGCGGCGGCGCGCGCTTCGGCGCCCATGGCGGCGCGGCGCGCGAGGGCGGCGGCGCGCAGGCTCGCCTTGGAGGCGACGGCTTCGGAGAGCGGGGCGGGACGCGACATGGCGCCATGATGGGCCGGCCGGGTGCCCGGGAAAAGTCCCGGCGCCAGAGAAAGTCTGCGGCGCCCGCCCCGCAGGGACGGCCGTCAGCCGGAACAAAGGGAAAAGTGCGGAGCCGCAAAAGCCGTCGGAGGTCGATCCCGGGAAACCTACAACGTAGGTGGGCGCCGTTTGTCCAAGCCCAGAGGCGAGGTCAGGGACAGCTCCCTTAAGGATCGATAAGGCCCCGGGGAATATGTCTCCAGACGCACCCCGCAGCCCCGCCCTGCCAATGTAGGGATGCGCGGGGCGCTGCGCCAGTCCCCTTGTGCGGGGCTCCCATGCCGGCTTAGCGGTGGATAAGCGGGGCCGCGCGGCGGGGCGCCAGGGGCGGCCGTCACCCCATGCCCACGGACCCCTTCTCGCGGGGCGACAGCTCGTCGGCGAGCCGCTCGATGCGCTCGGCCACTTCCTCGATGGTGCGCGCCACCTGCTCCTCGCTGGCCTCGATGCGGGCCAGAGCGGAGGCGCGGGCATCGCGCTGGCCCTCGATGTCGCTTTCCAGGGCGCGGATGCGGGAGCGCGCCTCCGCCAGTTCGTCGGCGATGGTGATGGCGGCCATCACCACGAGGCGCTGGTCGCCGATCTCGCCGAAGGCGGACCGCAACTCGCCGATCCGCGCATCGATGTCGCGCGCGAGGCGGATGAGATGCTCCTCCTGCCCGTCGTCACAGGCCATCCGGTAATGGCGACCGGCGATGGTGACGGAGACATGGGGCATGGCCGGTCAACCCCCGTGGGTGGCCAGCACGTCGCGGATGGTGCCCATGGCGATGTCGAGGCGCCGCATCACCTCGCGGCCCACCTCGGCGACATCGGCCACCTGCCCCTGGGCGAGGTCGAGCTCGGCCGCGAGCCGCGCCCGGTCGTTACCGAGGGCGTGGAGCTGGGCGGCGAGGGCATCCTGGTGGCGGTCCATGTCGCGCCGGCGCTCCAGCGCATCGGTGAGCCGGTCGAGGGCCGCATGGAGGCGCTTGGTCGCCGCCTCGATGGGCGGGTCTTCCAGAAGGGGGCGTTGCTTCAGCGCATACATCCCTGAAACATAGCTGAGTCGCGATGGATCCACCTCTCATAGTGGGGCCTGTCAACATGAAAGATCCAGCCTTTTGTGGACAGGCAGGCGCCGAGCGCCTATGGGAGAGCCATCGCCAAATGGTGACAGGCTACCGGACCATGCCCACGGCCCCCAACCTGCCCCCCTCCCGCCGCGCCTCGTCCAGCGGCGCCGCAGGCCATCGCCGCCGCGCACCCTGGCGGCGTCTCGCCGAGCCATTCCCGGCGTGGCGGCCGGCGCTCCTTCTGGCCGTGCTCGCGGCTGCGCTGCCCTGCCCGCCCGGCTTCGCCCAGCCCCCCGCGTCTGCCACCGCAGCGCCCGCCGCCGCAGAGCCGATTCCGGTCCGCCCCGATGCGATGATCCGCGATCTTTACCGCGCCCGCGACGGCAAGGGCCCGGAGGCCGACCCCACCCAGTGGACCGATCCCGAGACCGCGCAACGGCTCTTCGTGCCCCGCCTCGCCGCCCTGGCGGTGGAGGACGGTCAGCGCCCGGTGCCGGACCGGCGCGTCAGCTTCGACCCCTTCACCGGCGCCACCGGCGCGCCCACGCAGCGGCTGCGCATCGCGGTGGTTCAGCAGAGCGAAAGCCGGGCCGAGGTGGAGGTGCGCTTTCCCGCCGTTCCCGGCAGCCGGAACGTGACCTTCCGGCTGGTGGCGGAGGGCGGCGGCTGGCGCATCGCCGACATCTGGTGGGGCGGGGACCGGGGGCGCAGCCTCGCCCGCCTGCTGCGCTAGGGGGCGCGGTCCGGTGGGCGCACGCCACGAAAATGGAGTAAGGGAGGGCCGAACCCGGACCATCCCATGATCGAGATCACCCCCCGCATCGCCATCGCCGAAGAGGAGCTCGGCTTCGCCTTCATCCGCGCCTCGGGGCCGGGCGGGCAGAATGTGAACAAGGTAGCGAGCGCGGTGCAGCTGCGCTTCTCGGTGGCCGCCTCGCCCAACCTGCCCGAGGGGGTGAAGCGGCGCCTCGCCGGCCTTGCCGGGCGGCGCATGACCCAGGACGGGGTGATCGTCATCACCGCCCAGCGCTTCCGCACCCAGGAGCGCAACCGCGACGATGCGGTGGAGCGGCTGGTGGAGCTGATCCGCGCCGCAACGGTGGTGGCCCCGCCGCGCCGGCCGACCCGCCCCACCCTGGCCTCCAAGGAGCGGCGCCTGAAGGCCAAGGAGCATCGCGGCCAGATCAAGACGATGCGGCAGAACAAGCCGAGCGGGGAGTGACCTCCGGGCGGTGCCCTCTCGGAGCGGTTCCGGCGCACCGGACGGGGGGCGGGAGCGTTCCTACCGCTTCGCCTTGAGCAGGCGGTCCGCGGCGGCGCGGGCCTCGGCGGTGATGGTGGCGCCGGCCAGCATCCGGGCGATCTCCTCGCGCCGGCTCTTCGCATCGAGCGCCGCCACGCGGGTGGTGACCGGCGCCTCAGCCCCGTCCTCGCCGGGCGCGGCGGGAACGGTGGGGGGCGCGGCGGCTTCCTCGCTCGCCTTGGCGATCAATAGGTGCTGGTGCGCCTTGGCCGCCACCTGGGGCGCATGGGTGACGCAC